>CAMDRO010000017.1 GCA_945906795.1 Spirosoma fluviale | reverse complement strand
TTACCAGATAACTTATAACGATCTTGAACTACTGGAAGACCTCCTAGCAAACGAGCCTGTGGAGTATTTAAATCAATAAACTGATCTTGAGTGGATGGAATACGGAAACCTGTTTGATATGAAGCACGGAAGTTAGAGCGACCTTGGGTAAAAACACCTGATAGACGTGGGCTAAATTGGCCTTCAAAATTTTCGTTTTTATCATAACGCATAGAACCCGTCAATTTAAACTTATCTGCAAACATTTTCTTACCTACTTGAATATATCCACCGTACTCATTGATTGATTGTTCTGAACCATCTGCCTTAAGAGCAAATAAAGTTCCTTCTGAATTTAAGGCATAAATTTGATAGCTAGCCCCGACAATCATTTCTAATTTCTTATTTAGCTTCTCCGTGAAGTTATACATTCCTTCGTAGTGATAAAGAGCTGACTTATCTGTGAATTTTGCACCTATAGGAAGAGGTTTATTTTTGATAGCCTCTACAGCTGCATTAAATGCTGCCGTTCCTGGAACTAATCTTCTTCCGCCATCAGCAGTTAAACGAGCCGCTGCATGATAATTAGCAAAATTAGCTTGGGTAGTAGCAATGGCATTGCCTATTGCAGCAGTAGGATTTCCTGTTTGCGCTAACGTTGTCTGTAAAACAGTACCAAAATTCTGTAGAGCCGCTCCTGCAAATGCCCCGAAATAATCAGGATACCAAGCTGTACTAGGCTTTGCAGCCTCGTTCACTAATTGGCCCAAAGTTCCTGTCGCATACGCATCTCCTGAATTCTCTTGAGTGGTGTAAGCGCGTAAGAAGAAATTACTCCCTTTTAACTCTGCTTTATATTGACCCAATCCAAAATTCTTAATAGAATAACGATCGGCACCCGTATATACTGTTGTACCAGAACCATAAGAACCCTGTAAAATCAATTCTACATTATCATTAAAACGATAATGTAAAGCCGCATTAAACTTCATGTTACGGTTCGCATAAGAGGCTAAATCATTTTCCTTATATCCCTCACGAGATATAGAAGCTTTCGGTACAATGTATCCTAAAATAGCCGTTGGTGATAATAAACCACCTGTCGCTTTTGAAATTTGATTAATTCCAGCAGTTAATGGATGTGTAGGAATACCTAATAAAGGAGTCAAAGAAGACAACATTTCAACGTTGGTCTCGTCACCAAAAATACTAACTCCATTATAGGCTAAATTTCCCATCCGACTGCCGGGCCCTAATTTAGTACCATTTAATAAAGATTGATCACGGTAGTCAGTAGCCTGCCAATCCTCTGCACTCATTGTATTAAAATTAACTTTATACGCCCATTTATTATTGATGGCCTTCGCATAACGAATGGCAATATCACTATAAGGAGTAGTTGCTTCTGTACGATTTGAAGCACTCATTGCACCCACTTTTACCTGAGCACTTAAGCCTTGGTACAAGAATGGTGACTTTGAATTCATCAAAATAATTCCATTTAATGCATTTGGACCATATAAGGCAGATGCAGCACCTGGTAATAATTCTAAACCTTCCAAGTCCAACTCCGAAATACCCACGATATTACCTACCGAGAAATTCAAACCTGGAGCTTGGTTATCCATACCATCAATTAATTGAACCACACGTGTATTTCCATTGCTATTAAATCCACGCATGTTGATGGATGAAAAAGAAACAGATTGAGTACTGGTTTCAACGCCTTTTAAATTTCTTAATGCATCATAAAAAGAAGGCGCTGCCGCCTCTCTAATCGCACGAATGTCCATTCTTTCAATGGTCACTGGAGATTGCAATACGCTTTCTTGTATTCTAGAAGCGGAAACAACGACTTCTTGACCTAAAGTGGCTTGCTCTTTTAATGAGATGTTTAAATTTGATTTTGCTGATGATACAACGATTTCTTGGCTTTCATATCCGACCATAGAAACAGATAAAGTGAAAGGAACCGGTGTCCTTGTGCTTAAGGAATAATTACCTTTTGCATCCGAAATAGTACCAATAACTTTCCCTTTTAGAGAGATACTAACCCCAATAAGCGCTTCTTTTGAAGCAGCGTCACGAACATTTCCAGCTACTTGGGTCTGTGCCATAGCAGCAAAGCTCATAGAGAAAATGAAAGCGAGAATGGGTAAGGTTTGAGTAATAATTCTTTTCATAATGAAGATTTTTAAATGACTTATTTTGATTATAAGGTTACACTTTTAAAACAAAGCTACATAAGATTTATGTAATGCCTCCTTTTTATCTCGAAAAATTACTACTTTTTAAGTAAATATTTTTATTTCAAACCATAATTTATAAAAGTTATAAGCCATCTATCTATTTTTTGATATATAAAAAGGCCTCTTTTCTTCTTACCTTTGTTCATTAATGTAGTCCAATGAGAAATTTTTTCCTGAGTTTGTTGTTCATTCCCCTTGCCTTTATTTTACAAAATTGCAAATCCATTACGCCCGTTACCTTGCAAGTTCGCTGGAAAGATTCAAAGGTACCTCCAGAATCAGACTATGCAGATGCAAATAATTGGGCTGCCTTACCTTCAAAAAAAGATGCGGCGGATCGAGTTCCCAAAGGATCTCCATTTCATGATGAACAAGCTTCAGCTAAGGCGGATGTTTTTTTCATCCATCCTACGATCTTAACCTATGAGCCTACAAATGAATTTAAATGGAATGCTTCCTTTAATGATCCGTATTTAAATGCTAAAGTAGATAGCTCCACTATATTAAACCAAGCGACGATTTTTAACGCAGCCGGTCGTATCTATGCACCTAGATATCGGCAAGCCCATTATCATGCATTTGTCACCTCCTTTAAAGAGGATAAAGCAGCTGCTTTAGATATTGCATATTCTGACGTTAAGAAAGCATTCCAATATTATCTATCCCATTATAATGAAGGAAGACCCATTATTATTGCCTCACACAGCCAAGGAACCATTCATGCGACAAGGCTCATGCAAGAGTTTTTTGATGGAAAAGAGCTTCAAAAACAATTGGTCTCCGCCTACATCATCGGCATCGCTACGCCAAAAAACATATTTACGAATATCAAACCCTGCGAAAGTCCGACACAAACGGGTTGCTTTATTGCATATACCACTTTTTTACAAGGATATCTACCCGATTGGCATCCCAAAACTTCCACTGAACTAGTCTCCACAAATCCATTAACCTGGACTTTAGACGATAATTTTGCTCCAAAAGAATTAAATCTTGGTGGGGTGTCCTATGGGTTTAAATGGGTTAAAAACTTTGCAGACGCACAGAATCACTTAGGCGTATTATGGACCAATACCCCATATGTTTTTGGTCGGAAGTTTGTCCATATAAAAAATTGGCATGAAGCCGACATGAATCTTTTTTACGCACCTATCCGGGAAAATGCGAAAGCCCGAGTGGATGCATTTATGAGTCAAAAGCATTAACATGAAAAACACGTTCTTAATTATCATGGCGGGTGGAATCGGAACTCGATTTTGGCCCATCAGCAGAAGTACAAATCCTAAGCAATTTCATGATGTTCTTGGGGTGGGGAAAACGATGCTCCAACAAACCGCTGAGCGTTTTGAGGGAATCATTCCTAAAGAGAATATTTATGTGGTAACCAGCAGTGAATTTGCAGATTTAGTCAAAGAGCAATTGCCTTATTTAGATGCTGACCAAATTCTTAAAGAACCACAACGAAAAAATACCGCTCCTTGCATTGCCTATGCGGCCTATAAAATTGGCAAAAAACATCCGAAAGCTAGACTGATTGTCGCTCCCGCTGACCATGTAATCCTGAAAGAAGAGGCCTTCAAGACCCGTATTAAAGAAGCGTTGGAAGCCGCATCCGATTCGCATTTAGTTACCTTGGGCATTGTACCTACTCGGCCAGATACCGGTTATGGGTATATTCAATACCAACCCAGTGAAGTAGCGGCCAAAGTAGTAAAAACATTTACAGAAAAACCAAATATTGAATTGGCTGAAGCGTTTTTGGATAGTGGCGATTATGTATGGAATGCGGGCATATTCATTTTTAGCATTCCTACTTTCAAAAAAGAATTAGAGAAACAGCTTTCTCGCATGGCGGAACAGTTTGATGAGGGAACCCAAGCCTATTATACTGACCAAGAAGAAGATTTTATCCGAAAAGTATATGGAGTGTGTAAAAGTATTTCCATTGATAATGGCATGATGGAAAAAGCGCAAAATGTCAAAGTTGTCCTCGCAGATATTGGTTGGTCTGATTTAGGCACCTGGAAATCACTTTATGAGATCAAGGAAAAAGATGAAAAACAAAATGTGATCGAGGGCAAAGTACTTGTTTTTGACACAGAGAAATGCATCATTAAAACACCACATCATAAATTAGTGGTGGTGCATGGATTAAAAAATTACATCGTAGCCGAGCATGGGAATGCTTTAATGATTTGCCCCAAAGAGCAAGAGCAGCAGGTCAAATTATTTGTCGAGGAGGCCACAAAAATGGGCATCGAATTCAGCTAAGCGTTATCGGCCAAATCGATTAACGACTGAAAATCCATCAATAAATTTATATTGGCAGGCACCTGACATGTGGGTTGGAGCGCTTGATATCCTGTCAAAAGAATTTTACTTTTAGGCAGATCTAGATGCATCTTTTCTAAATAGTTGTCAATCAATCCTGAATTAGGTTCGCTGGTAAAAACAGAAAAAATATAATCTGGCTGGTGTACACCATAGGCGATCAACAATTCCTCATAAGGTAAGGATTGACCTAAGTAAACAACCGAATGCTTGCGTGCTCGTAGGATGTAGTTGGCAAATAATATTCCAATTTCATGCAATTCCCCTTCAGGAAGATATAACAAAAACTTTTTTGAATGAGGCTTTAAATTAAAACCTTGGGCATCAATGGCCGCAATCACTTTTTGGCGAATTAAATGGCTTATGAAGTGTTCTTGAGCCGGACCTACCGAACCAGAAAGCCAAAGAGTTCCCAAGCGGCGCATAAATGGGTGAATGATGTTCAGCATGTAACTCTCAAAACCATACTTTTTTATGATATTATGGGTTAAAAGTTGGAACCTCGATTCGTCTAAATCCAACATAGCCAAAGTCAATGATTGAATATGTTCGGGGAAACCTGAAATGCTTTGAGAGAAGGCCAGGATATGACTAAAAATATCATCGTCCGACATTTTGACAATTTCAGAAATTTTAAATCCTCCCTTACTTTGCAATAACGCAATGTTTAGGACCAACTTGAGTTCCTTATCTCCATAAAATCGGATGTTGGTTTCCGTCCGACAAGGATTTAAAATGCCGTACCGTTGTTCCCATATTCGCAAAGTATGCGCCTTAATCCCACTTAAATGCTCTAAATCTTTAATCGAATAGTACTTCTTCATAAAAAATATTACTGTATCAACTAAAGATTAACTTAATTATTTATCAATTGTTTTAAATCAAAAAAATTGCAATAACAGCCAATGTCCGAAGAAAAATAGAAATTGGAGTAAAGCAATTAATCGAAAAAGCCTGGATTTTGAAGGCCATGGGCCTAATTGGTACACATAATGAAAGAAAAAACTCAGGATCCACCAAGCTATAAAATTTTGAAAAGGTACTTGGATATTTGACCAATGCCAAAAATCAAAATGAACAGCCACAGGTTCAATCAACAAATCTAATGCGGTCATCAATCCCGCACCCAAGGCTGCCTTCCCAATTTTCCCACCTGCATTCCATTCTTCCACCACGGAATTTGTGCCCATCAATAAAATAATCCAATTCAATCCGATGGTAATTGGAACCTCTGCCCACTTTAAACCGAGTGTATTTCCATAGCTGTAGCTTCCAAAAATTACACCCGTTCGCACCCCTTGGACCTCGATTAACCAAGCCGCTATCGCAATAAAAAATAAGACTAGATACGTGCTAAGTGAAGGCCTTGGATGATAAATAACACAGATAAATGCGGTAAACCATAGGTTTAAAGGAACTAGCGAAATGAATAGCGTTTGAGTCGCTGGGATATGCATACCTATTAATCCAGCTGCATACAATACCATTAAAAAACGCCTTAGGTAAATCGGATTCATACCTACAAGTTTAATAAAAAAGTCCCAGCATCGCTACTGGGACTCTCATTTTCTAAAAGGGGGCGGATGATGGGACTCGAACCCACGACCAAGCGCACCACAAACGCCTACTCTAACCAACTGAGCTACAACCGCCATTTAGGATGCAAAAATACGAAATGGAAGGTATAATGCAAAACTGAAATCAAAAAAAGGGAGAGAATTTAAATTCTCTCCCCTAAAATTTATTTCTGAGCGGCTAAATAACGCGCTTCCGCCTTATTCCAATCTACTACATTCCAAAATGCCTCCACATAATCTGGACGTTTGTTTTGAAACTTTAAATAATAGGCATGCTCCCAAACATCTAAACCAATGACCGGAAATCCTTTTACATCTGCCACGTCCATCAAAGGATTATCTTGGTTTGGCGTAGAAGAAACAGCAACAGAGCCGTCTTTTTGAGCAATAAGCCAAGCCCAACCAGAACCAAAACGAGTGATGGATGCTTTTTTGAATTCCTCCTTAAAGGCATCGAATGAACCAAACTTAGCATCGATGGCTTTTCCAAGCGTGCCTACAGGTAGGCCTCCGCCGGTAGGAGATAAGATATTCCAAAACAAATCGTGGTTATAATGTCCACCGCCATTATTTCTGATGGCAGGCGCTAAGGTCGATATGGATGAAAACAATTCCAACAACGTTTTTCCTTCTAATGGAGTACCTGTCACAGCTGCATTTAAATTTGTGACATAGGCATTATGATGGCGATCATGGTGAATTTCCATCGTCAAAGCGTCAAAATTAGGCTCTAATGCATTGTTTGCAAAAGGCAGGGGTGCTAGTTCAAAAGCCATATAAATATTTATTTATGTTATAGGTTAGAAAAATTTCTACCTAGGTAAAAATAATTGAAATATAAAATTACAAATCATTGATAATCCTACCATGTTAAAACTCCTTTTTTTTAACGGCGCATAGAAAAAAACTCCTGTAACAAAAGAGCTGATTCTTCCGCTAAAATTCCTGAAGTCACCTCCGTTTTTGGGTGTAAGATACCTCTTCCCTGGCTCAAAAAACCTCTTTTTTCTTCCGATGCTCCGAAAACCAGTCGGCCCAACTGGGACCAATAAATAGCACCGGCGCACATCAAACATGGCTCTAGCGTCACATAAAGCGTACAATCTTTTAAATATTTGGCCCCAATCGTTTGAGCAGCAGACGTGATGGCCAACATTTCAGCGTGCGCGGTGACGTCGGTCAACATTTCTGTCTGATTATAGGCTTTAGCCACAATCTTTCCTTGGCATACAACTACCGCGCCCACTGGAATTTCTTCCTCCTCCAAGGCGCGTTCAGCTTGTTTTAAAGCTAAACTCATGTAATATGCGTCTTCATTTAGGGTCATTTTTGTGGCATCTGAATCACTTGATTCCTTAAATAAAAATCCAATAAAACGATGGCGGCCATCGCTTCTACAATGGGAACTGCGCGAGGCACCACACAAGGGTCATGCCTCCCTTTGCCCGAAACCGTAATTTTATCTCCCTTTTCATTGACACTGTCCTGATCTTGCATAATGGTCGCGACCGGTTTGAAAGCGACTCTAAAATAAATAGGCTCGCCATTGGAAATTCCTCCTTGAATACCTCCTGAGTGATTGGTCAGAGTCCTTAAGCTACCATCTGCCTGTTTTTCAATGACGTCATTATGTTGGGATCCTCTTAACTCAACTCCCGAAAACCCACTTCCATATTCAAATCCTTTTACAGCATTAATGCTTAACATCGCCTTGCCTAATTCCGCATGAAGTTTGTCAAAAACAGGCTCTCCTAAGCCCACTGGACATCCTGTAATATAAGCAGAGATAACACCGCCGACAGAATCCCCCTGTTTCCTAATGTCGTCAATGTAGGTAAACATTTTTTCGGCTAACACGGGATCTGGACAACGAACGGCATTAGACTCGCTTAAGGATAAATCTAACTGCTCGACTGCCGTCTCCAATTTCATGTTACCTACTTGGGATACATAGGCCATAATTTTCACACCTAGCTGAGTGAGGACCAATTTGGCCAATGCCCCTGCAGCGACACGAGCGACCGTCTCCCGAGCTGAACTACGTCCACCGCCCCGATAATCCCTCAAGCCATATTTAGCAAAGTAGGTATAATCCGCATGCGAAGGCCTAAATTGGTCTGCGATGTGCGTATAATCTTTGGACCGCTGATCGCCATTCCACACAAGCATGGCGATCGGGGTACCTGTTGTTTTTCCTTCAAAAACACCGGATAAAACTTCGATTGAATCCGCTTCTTTTCTTTGTGTAGTAATGCGCGACTGACCTGGTTTTCTTCGATCTAACTCTGATTGAACAAAATCTAAGTCAAAATTAATCCCTGAAGGACAACCTTGAACGACTACACCCACAGCGGGTCCATGGGATTCCCCGAATGTACTAATCTGAAATAATTTTCCGTATATACTACTCATATCTTTTTAATTTGGCCTTTTCCAAACAAGAAAAGCTATAACAATCGCTAAAAATATCAATATTAAATTGACTAATTGACTCCAATTTACCCACCTGGCCCAAGACACCTCCAAGGTGTTTTTGTTTTCAATGCGTCGATAAACCTCATCCTCTGCGCGATCCGTATTCAATACATGATCAGATGAATTACCTGTTATGTCTAAAACTATTTTGGATCTTAATGTGTCAAACTGCTCTGTTTTCACATTAAAGTAAATCCAATTGAAATAATGACTCAATGCAAATTTACCTGGTTGTTTGAGAATAATTTGAATTTTATCGGTTTTATTGCCAAACATTTTTTCTTGGGAAGGCGCCACCGTCGTTTGAACTGAAATTGGCACAAAATTCATAAAATAATCAGACTCTGGCGATTTATAATTCCATAAAGCTCCATTGCCATCCCCTATTAAGCTAGCAGTATATAGAAGGGACTGCCCTGTCTTGGAATTTGAAGATGAAATATTTTCTTTCAATTGGAAATTCCCAACCGGAACTTTTTCACTTAAGGGGTGATGCGGCAAATCCCTCAGTTTAATTTCTACAGGAGCTGAGGTAAAAAAAACGGGTTTTTTAATGGCTTCTAATCCTTTTCTGTTGATAGAAATGACCCTAAATTTCAGTGCAGGTATCTGAATTTTTTGATTTTGTAAGGCAAAATAAGTGGCTTGAAAAAAGCGGTATTCCGTATATTTCTTTTTATTGATCGACACTTTAAGAATTTGCTCGGTGGTAATTCCAAAATTTTCTTCCCAACAAAATTTAGGTTTCATGTTAGAAATTAAGGCTGGAATTTGAATGTCATTCCGATCAAATTCGAATTCCTGTGTATTACTTTCTGGCACAAAAAAGGACATTTTTAGGGTGAATCCTTGGCCTACGAAAGGCTTATCTGTATTTGAGGTAATGACAAAAAGTGGATCGTTTGAGGTAAGGATTAATTCGCTCGGCAGCAACTCTTCGGTAAATTCCTCCGTGTCGAGCGCTGGGTTGACTACAATCGTAAAAGGCTCCAGCCTAAATGTTTGATTGCCCACTTCAATCCATTCATTAATAATTTCAAAATTACCTGGCTTATCGGGCAGATAATATTGAGAAAATGTATAAGTGTTGACTATTTGGCCATTCATCGATTTAGATGCCTTTGCTCGACTAACGCCTTGTTTCTTAAAATTCAAAAGCTCAGGGAACTTATAGCTTGGCAATGTTGCCGAAGCATTTTCAGCGCTGGTCAACGTAAATGACAGAATAAAATTTTCGTCTTGGGGAATGGACTTTGAGCCAATTTGTGTCGTCACGCTCATAGTGGTCTGACCCATCGCCGAAAATACCAGCGTTAACATCAGAAAAACGATATGAAAAACAGATCCGAATTTTTTCATTCTCGCAATTTACATAATTTGTAACGGGAGAAGATATGCTATGGATTAAAAACTTTGAAACGGAAGGAAATTCCTAAAGCTCCATACCAATCTGATTGATTAGATAAACTTTTTCCAATAGAGCCATCTAATTTAATATGGTCATTGATGTAATAGGCCAAACCTCCATCCACCCAATGATCTACATTCACAGAAAAAGGGACTCGGCCAAAAACCTCTACATAGGCATACCCGTTTTGGCCTATGTTCATGTTGGGAGCAATCCGGTAAATTCCTTCCATACTTCCATTTGTATGAAATTCCGCTCCAAAATTATAGCCAATCCCATATCCCCGGCCAAAATCATTTTGAAAAGTGAATACCGCATCACCCACGGAATGTTTAGTTGGATTTCGCTCACTCTCATCACGATTTAAATTATCCCAATGCAAGTGGGTGATCATGGACGTGCGAGGAATCCAATTTTTACCTTCCAATATGGCCAATTTAAATCCAATGGCCTCTGTTTTAAAACTTGAGATGCCTGCAGAAGAAGAGGCGATTGACACATACCGAAGTTCTAGATTTTTCCATACACCCATTTTAAGCAAGGTAGTAGGATAAAAATATTCGAGCCCATCCGCATAACTATTCCGATTAAAACCCATTTCAGCTTGAATATACCCTTTTTTGACAATGAAAGGGCATTCTGTTTGATCAGGTCGATCCGTTTCTATACGACCTGTTTGTTGGCCCCGAACGGTCAAACTAAACAAAGTAAAATGAAGAAGCCAAATCAATCGCATCTCCAAACATACACATTTTTAGTCTAAGCTAAAAATTTATTTTGCCCCACCAAAATTAAATCCAAGCACCCAAAACCATTCTCCAAACCAAATTGCCTGACTGGCTTGATCGACCGAACGACCTGTCGTATGAACATCCCACAAATCCGTATACCCCCCCTTCAAACTCGTTTCAAAAAATAACTGCTTGGTTAGATTTAATCTTAAACCTGTTTTAATCGACGCGCCTGCTCCGGCCAAATGCCAAAAATTGTTTTGACCTACCGAGAATAAACGAACATCCGAACGAGGGACAACCACCCCGATGCCGACTCCATTAATCCATTCTAATTGCATGTGATTTTTTTTAGCTTGCCACAAATTTGTGTAATGATCCAATTCAATAGCCGCATAATTAAACCCATCGGTATGCTCATAATCGATAAAATCAATCGGATTTATCACTACAGGCGCATTTGAAAAATTTCCCACATACCTAGGATTTACCGCAATCCCTGGATTAGACACTTGGCCTAAAATATTTCCTGTTATATGGCTATTCTGATAATCATCCACCACATATTTCATGTGATCCCAACCTACACTTAATGATAAATTATCTTTTATAAATACTCCTGCATGCAAATTAAATTGTGGAATGGAGAAGAGTGAAGGGTTAAAATAAGCCCCTGTCTTGTCCTGAAATAGGTTGACAGTTGGGTTGATTAATAATTATTTGAAAATCATATCCGGGACCTTTAAAAGAAATATCAGACGTCGGATAAGCTGATCGATTATAGCCCCAATAAACAAAGTATTTGCCTTTGCGCGGAATGGATTGACTAAAAGCAGTTATTGAGATGAACAAGATAAAATATTTCAAGTTCTTATATATAAATTTGCATGTAAATTTCGGAAATTAAATCCTAAAATAGGAATCGGATTGATGATATTTATCATAAAATTTAATTTTGTTTAAATTTTTCGGTCACAAATACATAAATTACGAGTTCATAATTCTTTAATTTTACCTTTAGATATAAAATTGCCAAGTAACCATTGCTCATCAAATATGAAAAAACCAATTATAAAATTTGAATACAAAACTTTCACCCTTGGGTCAGAAATTACTCAAGAGCAAAAAGATTATTTCAAAAAATATGGGGTTATTCAATTTAAGAATTTTATTACTTCAGAAACGGCTTTGGCCTTTATCGATGAATTAGCTAAAATTGAATCCAAATGGCTTACAGAAGGAGTTCAAAAAATCAATGGAATCCCATTAAAATTTGGGAAAGATCCTGAGGGCAAAGACATGATTCAGCGCATGTGCTTTACAAATAAGTATAGTAGTGTGTTACAAGAATTTTTAAAGGATCCTCGATTAAGCCAATTAACCGAATTTTTAGCCCCATACGAAGGTCGAATTTCAGAGGATGAAAAAGATGGCTTGGTGTTCAATCACTATGTAAATCAACCAAATTCTAAATTCACGCAAATGGGCTGGCATACCGATAGTCCCCGTGATTTATTTTTGGGTCAAAAAATATTACCTATGCTTAATGTAGGCATCCATTTAGATCATTGTCCTTCATCTAATGGTGGATTAAGGGTGTTGCCTGGAACCCAAAACCAAAGCGTTTTGAAACTGCTTTTTGGTAAAAAACAATTTATAGATCATCGTTCAGACCCTCGAGAAGCTGCTTTTGAAATAGAGCGAGGTGATTTAACTATTCACGATGGACGGTTATGGCATCGAGTGGAAGTATCCCCAAATTTTGGTGAAAAATCTAGACGGAGAGTGATGTACATGCCGATTATAACAGGAAAATTCAAGCCTAAAAGTTCGACTAGCAAGACTCCCTTTTACCATCGATTTGCCAAAGTAGTCAACAAATAAAAGCCTAGCTATGGCATGGCTTCCATAAAAGATTGCAAAATAATGGTTGCGGATACGCGGTCAACATTCCCTTTTTCTCGGCGATCCTTTTTAGACATTCCCCCGGCGATCATAGCTTGCATAGCTAATTTTGAGGTAAATCTTTCATCATGCTCATGCAGGGGTACTTCGGGAAATTTCTTTTTGAAGCTTTTAATAAAAATTCGCACTCTGGCGGTTGAGTCAGTATCTGAATTATCTAAATTTTTGGGCATACCGATGACCACTTCGTCTACGGTTTCTTTCTGGAAATAAGCCTCTAAAAATGAGATTAATGTATGCGTTGGGACCGTTTCGAGGCCATTGGCAATAATTTTCAAGGAATCCGTCACCGCTAAACCTGTGCGCTTCAAACCAAAATCAATGGCTAAGATTCTGCCCATAAAGTTTATTGAATGTATCCCTTGTCGCGAAGAATTTTATCCATCAATTTTTTGTCATTTTCATTATTGAAGATTGAAAATGGCAAATACATAAATTGAAACTTCCCCATTTCAAGCACATAGGATTTTTTATCTTTATATGCTTTCAAAATCATATCCCATTTCAACATCCCCCCTTCCTTATCGGAAATTTTCATAAAAATTTGACGAGAATCTATTTCATATCGATACTTGTCAAAAAGCTGTTTATACTGAGCTAGTTGCGTAATGCCTGTAAATTGGATCAACCAAAATAAGATATACCCGATGGTACCGATGGCAATAAATATATAAATCCAATAGTTTTTATAGGTGCCTGAAAGATTTAAAGCCACATTAGCCAGAATTAAAACCAAAGGAACAAACGACCATTTCCATTGATTGGCAAATAATTGACGCATACAAAGTCCAATATATTTGTTTTTTTCTAACCCGTATTTCTTCGTTTTAATCGCTAATGGATTGGAAGGAGCTTGCATTTGTTGGCGCTGTTGCGCCCCATACATTTTGGCCATATAAAATAATTTAACTGCTAAATAAAGCGTAAAGGTACGAAATTTGGATAATTTTGGTAATTTTAAGCGCTATTTTAGTGCAACAACAAATTATGTCGGCAAAACAAATCTTAGACGGTCCTTCTTTGCTTCAAAAAATCAGACGTATTTCGTTTCAGATTTATGAAAACAATTTTGAGGAAAAAGAAATTATTATTGCCGGTGTCACAGGCGAGGGCTTTGCCTTAGCTAAAATGCTGTGTGAACATATCCAAGAAATCTCAAAGCTCCAAGCGAAGGCTGTTGAAATTCAGTTAAATAAAGACATTCCTTATGATCAACCTGTACGTTTCGACTGTTCGTTAGAACTATTTGAAAACAAAGTGATCGTGGTCGTGGACGATGTGTTAAATACAGGTCGAACTTTTTCTTATTCCTTAGCCCCTTTTTTAAGTATTCCGGTCAAAAAAATACAAGTCGCAGTTTTGGTCGACCGCAATTACAGAAAATTTCCAATTTCAGCTGATTACAAGGGCTATGAATTGTCTACTACCCTATCCGAACACGTGGAGGTAATTATTTCTGATGCTAAAAAAAGAGGCGTTTATTTACATTAAGATTGCCATATCTCCCAAGCCTTATCGGCCTGGCCGATTAACATGTCGATGCCTGTGTGCGTGCCACCTACGCGAGAGGCAATTCCCTTTTTGAGAAATAATGTTTCTAATGGATTATAAACTACATCATATAAAAAATGTTGTTCATTCATGAGCTTGTAAGGCAAGGCAGGGCTTGTGTCTATATTGGGATACATTCCCAACGGAGTAGAATTTACAATTAATCCAATCTCAGAAATAAGTCCCGGAATTTCTTCATAAGAAATAGCATCATCGGACGCCACTCTTGAAACTTTAACCACAGAAATACCTAGATCTTCCAAAGCAACAATAATAGCTTTAGCCGCTCCACCTTGACCCAAAACCAACGCCTTTTTTGATTTAAAATAGGCCAAAGCAGTCCAGGAAGTGAGCGTGTTTTTAAAGCCCCAATAATCTGAATTATACCCAATAATATGTCCATTGGGCAGAATTTTAATGGTGTTGACGGCGCCAATTTTCAAGGCAGCAGGATCAATCTTATTTAAAAAGGGCATCACTACTTGCTTATAAGGAATCGTAACATTTAAACCCTTTAAAGTGAATTTATGTTGAGCTAATAAGCCAGGAAATTCGTCAATCGATTCAATAGGAAATTGTTCATACGCATGCGAATGGGCAAGTCCTAGCGATTGAAATTTTTCAGTAAAATACTTTTTGGAAAATGAGTGCCCTAGAGGATAACCAATTAGTCCATAAAGAGAAGAGATTGCCATAAAATTCTACTTAGAAAAGCGTTGCTTGATCAATCCAACCAAGATGGGCAAAACGGAAACCCCTACAATCCCAAGGACCACCTTTTCGAAATTTTCCTTGACAAAGGCATTATCTCCCAAATAAAACCCCGCCATCGTAATGGAACTAACCCAAAGGCATGCGCCTAAAAATCCATAAAGTAAATAAACGGGGTAGGACATACGACCGGCGCCGGCCACAAATGGAGCCACTGTTCTAACGATAGGAATAAACCTAGCTAAAATAACTGTTTTTGCGCCATATTTAGCGTAAAATGTTTCTGTTTGTTCCACATGAGAACGCTTTAAAAACAAAATTTGCTCCCTTTCCCTAATCCAAGAACTGAAATATCTTCCTAAAAAATAATTGACCTGATCACCAGACAATGCCGCTAAAATAAGTAAGGGAATGACGAAATAAACATCTAGTTGGCCCGAGGCTGAGCCCAATAAACCCACAGAAAATAGCAATGAATCTCCAGGAAGAAGTGGCATAACCACGAGACCCGTTTCCACAAAAACAATTAAAAACAAAAGTGCATAAGTCAAAGAGCCGTTGGCTGAAATAAACTCAGTAAGAAATTGCAAGGGATCTTTTAATAAATCCAAAAGTGATTGAAGCATGCGTATATTTTTGAAAAACAAATGAAGCCAAAAAACCCTTTATTTTCAATGGGTAGGCCCTAAAAATGTAATTTATTTAGTTAAAAAATCGTCAAATGTGTCACCTCGTAAACCTAAACGAATGGTTTCTAACGAAATAACTTCATTAGGTGCTATGTTTCCAACATTGACATTAGCGCCAATTAACTTAACAAACCAAACCTGTTGGGATTTCTGAGGTGCTTCCCAAATGATTTTTTCTTCCGGAATTTCAGTCAAAATCTCCTCCACTAATCCTTGTCGTACTTCGCCCGAGGAGCGAAATAAACCTACATTTCCACCTTCTCTAGCCTCGCCAATGACCTTCCACGAACCGGCTTCCAATTCCATTTTCATCAATTTGATCCACTTGTAGGGAGGAATGATTTTAGCTTCATCTTTAGAACCTACTTCAGAAAGAACAATCACTTGTTTCGCTAGCTTCTGAATAAATTCACATTTGACATCTGAAGGCATATCCACGGAACCATCCGAAATTTCAGCATATTCCATCCCGTATAGGTCCAGCACACGCTGATATTCATCCACTTGGCCCCGAATATAAAATGCTTCAAATAAGGTGCCACCAAAATAAACGGGGATTCCTGCTGATTTATAGATGGCTAATTTTTCTTTCAAATTTGGTGTCACATAAGACGTGGCCCAACCTAGTTTGACAAGGTCGGTGTGAGCACCGCCCATCTCAATGAAATCTTCTACTTGCCTTAAACTCAAGCCTTTGTCCATGACCATCGTCAAGCCTTTTTGACGTGGTTTTGCAATTCTCTCAGGAATTTGATCTAAATTATAATTCATATTGTGATATTAGCTGTGACATTCTCCATGTAAATCTAAAAACAAATTTTAATACAAAAATAAGCATTCCGAATGAGGTCAGCAAACCTTTTCGAATTCTGTTAGTTTAGTAATTTATCATGATTTCACCCTATATTTGTACATTCAAAAATTCTCTATCGATGAAAACAACCTTTTTATTATTGCTAAGCACCCTTATTTTACATGCTAATTCATTGGCAAGTTCAAGTCCTGATGTCATTTTAGGTGAATGGCTTTCCCAAGAAAAAGACGGAAAAATCAATATTTACAAACAAGGCGATAAATTTTATGGCAAAATTACATGGTCAAAAACACCAGGTAAAAAAGATATTAATAATCCAGATCCAAAATTGCGTTCAAGAGATATTGTAAATACCGTTATTCTTCAAGATTTTAAGTTCACAGGATCCGCTTGGGAAGATGGCAAAATTTATGACCCTAAATCAGGCAAAACCTACGATTGTATTTTAAAGGTTAAAGAAAATAACAAAGTTCTCGATATAAGAGGCTATGTGGGAGTACCCATGTTTGGCCGAACCTCTACTTGGACCCGCTCGTAAAAAATTATTTTTCCGCCTGACAAATTATATGAAACCAAACGAAACGGTTCTTCAGTTTTTGAATCAAAATTTAGATCGCAAGATTGTTGACGGAAATCCAAACCCAGTATCTGCGTGGCTAGATGGCACCTTGAAGCATGCCAAATTAGGCTCAATTACAGCCGAATTTGACGTAAGATCCGACCAATGTAATCATGCTGGCGTATTGCACGGGGGAATTATTTCAACGATGTTGGATGAAATCATGGGCATGAGCCTCATCACCGTGGAAATAGATCACTTATATGTAACCGTCAATTTACATGTGGACTTTCTCTATGGAGCTAAAGCAGGTGAAAAAATTACGGTAACGTCAGAGGTGTACCGAGTGGGTAAAAAAATCGCGAATGTAGAAGCTAAAATGTACAATCAGAAAGGGAAAATTTTGGCCAAAGCCACAAGCAATTTAGCAGCCACTTCCATATCCATTAAAATTTAAGAGAGCGCTTGGTAGACCAAAAAAGCAGATATGTAAGCTAATGCGGTCATGTAACCAAATTGAATTAGAGGGTATTTCCATGATTTGGTTTCACGGTAGGTCGTTGCCAACGTGCTCATGCATTGCATAGCAAAGGCATAGAAAATTAGCAGTGAGAACCCTAGAGCCAGATCATACATCGGTTTTCCTGTTTGGGGATTTATCTCGGCACGCATTCTATTTTTGATCGTCGCATTTTCATTGTCAATCTCACCCCCTAAGCTATAAATGGTCGACATGGTGCCTACAAATACCTCACGGGCCGCAAATGAAGTGATCAACGCAATGCCTATTTTCCAATCATAGCCCAAAGGCCTGATAGCCGGTTCGATAAACTTACCAAAATGACCCGCGTAGGAATTTTCTAATTTTTCCCCGGCAATTTTATTACTAAGTTCAACACCTGATAAATTTGGGTTTTGAATTTTAATTCGATCCGAAGCATCTTTCATGCTGTTTCCTGGTCCATAGCTGGCTAATACCCATAATATAATCGAAATAGCAACAATGACTTTACCCGCTTCAAAAACAAAAACCTTCACATTATTCAAAATAGTGTAGCTCACATGCTTAAATCTCGGTGCTTTATAGGTGGGTAATTCCATGATGAAGTAACTCTTTTCCTTTGCTTTTAGAATCAATTTCATGATGTAGGCGGAAAATAAAGCCATGAAAAAGCCCAACATATACAAGATGAATAATACGAAGCCTTGCAGGTTAAACAACCCAAATAAGGTATTTTTTTCAGGAACCACTAAGGCAATTAACACCGTATAAATAGGTAATCGGGCCGAACAAGACATCAAAGGCGTCACCAAAATAGTAATCAACCGATCTTTTCTTGAGCCGATCGACCGAGTACTCATAATGGCAGGCACCGCACAGGCCACACTGGAGAGCAGGGGTACGACCGACTTCCCATTTAATCCAAATCGGCGCATCAATTTATCCATAATGAACATCACGCGTGACATATATCCCGTTTCCTCCAACATAGAAATAAAGAAAAACAAAAAAGCAATTTGTGGAATAAAGATCAACACCCCTCCAATTCCTGCAATTAATCCATCGGTTAATAATCCTCTGAAGGTTGATTCGGGAAGTATGCCTTTCAACCAATCATTTAAAAAAGCTACCCCCGCGTCGATGGCATCCATGGGATACGTGGCCCAAGTAAAAACGGCTTGAAACATGACAAATAAAATCGCCAAAAAAAACAAATATCCGCCTACAGGATGTAGAAATAATTTATCTAATCGGTCAGTCCACGTTTTCACAGGTACGGCATCCCATTGCCTATTTAAATTAATCACACAACGGTCGACCACCTCCGTTAAAAACTCATAGCGTTTCACAGTTTCGGCCGATTTGTATTTTTTAGGTTCAAAATCATGTTTGACCATGATTCGATCCAAATCAGCACACTGATCTTTCGTAAACATTTTCATTCGATCATGTTCCATCAGCCAAAGCAAACTGCGGTAAGGATCCACCTCTCCAAAAGCCGCCTGAATTTCGTCGATCAGCTCATCCGATACCGGAAGTGGCAAGCCATCATTGGATGCAAATCGATTTTTTAAGGTTTTTTGAACCGCTAATTTTAATCCATTAACCCCAATCCCTTTTTTAGCATTTACCTCCGCCACCTCAACACTGAGTTCCCGAGCTAACTTGATCGAGTTGATCACATATCCTTCATTTTCCGCTACATCAATCATATTGAGAGCCAAAACAGTAGGAATTCCCAAGTCACGAACTTGAGAAAAAAGCAATAAATTTCGCTTTAAGTTAGATGCATCTGCCACGACAATGACCATATCAGGATAATCAGGATGTGCCGGATTTCCCAAAATATTAATCACTAATTCCTCGTCGATGGACTTTGGATAAATACTATATATACCCGGTAAATCTAAAACCTCGATTTCATTTTTGGGACCTAATTGCCATATTCCAGTCAATTTATCCATGGTCACACCAGGGAAATTTCCGGTTTTTTGACGAAGGCCAGTCAATGTATTGAACAAAGACGACTTCCCCGCATTCGGGTTTCCAATCAGTGCTATTTTAGGAATTTTAGCCAATTTATATGTTATTAATTAGGATGGTGGCCGCCTCTTCTCTTCGCATCGATAAAGTGTAACCTGAAACTTTTATGGCAATAGGGTCGCCGAATGGGGCATGATGCGTTAAAATAACTTCCGTACCTGGCAAGCAACCCATTTCTAATAATTTTAATGAAAGTTTTTCATCCGTAAAGCCTGAAATAAACCCATGTTCACCAATACCCAAATCTGCTACTGTACGCATATAGAACTAAGCTTTCCTATTTAGAATTATTCAAAATTAGCTACAAATGTACTAAGTATATCTGAGCTAAAAAATGATCGAGTAGAGATTTAATTTGATGTTTACAGCTGAAAGATTTAAATCAACAGATTTACGATTAATCCCAGGGTAAAATACTTATATAATATTCCTTAAAGCAAATTTTCTGTCGTAAATTGCGGGTCCGATTAGATTAATTTATGCTAATAAACGAAATACGCATGTTGGTTAAAAAAGAAATCCAAATGGAATGGCGTCAGAAATACGCGATTCATGGATTACTCTTGTATTTAGCCTCGACTATATTCGTTTGTTATTTATCTTTTAAGGCCAAGCAACAAGCCATCAATCCCATTACTTGGAATACCTTGTTTTGGCTAATTATCTTATTTATCGCCGTCAACGCCATCGGCAAAAGTTTCACGCAAGAATCAAAACAGCGAAATATATTTTATTATTCGATCGTTAGCCCAGAAGCGGTCATTTACTCAAAAATTGTGTACAATGCCCTTGTGATGATCGGCATTTCGTTTGTGGGTATATTATTTTATTCATGGGTCATGGGCAATCCGGTGGGGAATTTACCTTTATATCTACTCTCTTTGCTATTGGGGTCGATTGGTTTTTCAGCTACACTCACGATGGTCGCAGGAATAGCTGCTCAAGGCGAAAATTCGGCCACATTGATGTCGGTCCTAAGTTTTCCCATCATTATTCCGCTCTTATTGCTCTTACTTAAACTCTCAAAAAGTGCGATGGATGGGATATCCATTCAGGAGAATTGGGATGAAATGGCTACTTTAGCCTCTTTAGATGTAATTGTTATGGTATTATCAGGAATTTTATTTCCCTACATATGGAGACATTAAAAAAGAATTATTGGAAAATAGCTTGTATGCTACTGTTGGCCTACACGATTTGGGCGGGTTTTATGGGAAAGGTGCCCCGACAAGCGATTTTGAATGAAACCGTGAGAAATTTATATTTTCACGTAACCATGTGGTTTACCATGATTTTTTTATTGGGTACATCTGTGTACCACTCGATTCAATACCTTCGAAAATCGGATATTAAAAGTGATATCATCTCCAATGCCTATGTGGAAACGGGTTTGGTTTTTGCCACCTTAGGTTTAGTCACAGGTAGTCTTTGGGCTAAATTCACTTGGGGAGATTGGTGGACCAACGATCCCAAATTAAATTCAGTTGCGATAGGTCTATTGATTTATCTAGCCTACGGTTTAGTTCGTTCATCCATGCCCGATGAACAGCAAAAAGCAAGAATCTCAAATGTTTATAATATTTTTGCCTTTGTTATTTTCATGATTTTGATATGGATTTTGCCGCGCATGACCGATTCACTGCATCCCGGAAATGGAGGAAATCCAGGATTTTCAAAATATGATTTAGATTCCAACATGCGGTTGGTCTTTTACCCGGCAATTATAGCTTGGACCATGTTAGGCTATTGGATCACAAACCTTAGAATTCGAATTAAAAAACTAGCATATTTAATATCAGAAAACGAATAGACATGAAATTTTTAAACACTTTATTGATTCTTTTAGTTAGCAGTTTTAGTGGAATAGCCCAACAAGCCGACATAGAAATGGCGGATCAATTCCGTGCAGATGGAAAAATCTACGTGGTTATTTCGGTTGTTTTGTTGATACTCGTAGGTCTATTTATCTATCTTTTCAATTTGGGCAAAAAAATTACCCAACTAGAAAAAGAGATTTCTAAGAAAGTTTAATATGAAAAAAACACATATCATCGGTTTGATTTTAGTGGCCATTGCCATCGGTATTATTTTAATTACGACGAGCGATGCGAGTACCTATGTCGGCTTTGATGAAGCCGAAAAAATTTCGAAATCTGACCCATCCCAAAAAGTCCACGTGGTAGGAAAACTTAAAAAAGACGCTCAAGGAAAGATTATAGGGATGGTATTTAATCCTGCCTTGGATGCAAACCGACTAGAGTTTACGGTGTCAGATAGCCTAGGCCGGGAAAACCAAGTCATTTATGCCGCCCCAAAACCTCAGGATTTTGAAAAATCCGAAAAAATTGTTTTAGTCGGAAGCATGAAAGCAGACAAGATCTTTTACTGCGACAAAATTCTTTTAAAATGCCCATCCAAATATCAAGAGGGTAAAATTTCTGTAGATTCAAGTGCTTCATTAGAAGCGAAAAAATAAATATGATACACGAAAATATTGGCACTACGGGTCATTTAATGGTCATTGCGTCATTTGTAACGGCCGCATTAGCCACATTTTCTTATTTTAAGGCGACTCAAGCATCCGATGAACTTGCCAAAAATGATTGGAAAAAAACGGCTAGAACCTTATTTATTATTCATTTACTGTTAGTGATTGGCGTGGCTACAAGCCTTTTTGTCATTATTCACAATCACTATTTTGAATACCACTACGCGTTCACTCATTCCTCTTTAGCACTGCCCACCATGTTCATGATTTCATGCTATTGGGAAGGCCAAGAAGGCTCGTTTTTACTTTGGATATTCTGGCAAGCCGTTTTAGGGGTGATTTTAATGATCAAAAATCCCAAATGGGAATCGCCCGTGATGACCGTTTTTGCCTTAGTGCAAACCTTTTTAACCTCCATGATTTTAGGTGTCATTATTCCATGGATCGATTTAAAAATCGGATCGTCCCCCTTTCTTTTGCTGAGAGAGGCGCAGCCCGACTTACCCGTCTGGAGTTTACAGCCTAATTTCATTCCAAAAGATGGCCGTGGCCTAAATCCATTATTGCAGAATTATTGGATGGTGATACATCCTCCTACCCTCTTTTTAGGATTTGCACTGACACTCGTTCCTTTTGCTTATTTGATAGCAGGTTTATGGAAAAATAAGTTGACCGAATGGATAAAACCCGCTCTACCTTGGGCTGCATTTTCAGCAGCCATTTTAGGAATTGGAATCACCATGGGTGCCTATTGGGCTTATGAGACTTTAAATTTTGGAGGATATTGGAATTGGGATCCGGTGGAAAATGCCTCTTTCGTTCCTTGGCTCGTTTTAATTGGCGCCATTCACACCATGATTGCCCATCGGAATTCAAGTGCAGCCCTGAAAACTTCCATTATTTTAGTCATTTCGACCTTTATTTTGGTACTTTATTCTACTTTTTTAAATCGGTCTGGGGTGCTAGGAAATGCGTCCGTTCACTCTTTTACAGATTTAGGCCTTTCGGGCCAACTCCTGATTTACATGTTTACGTTTTTAATAGGCGCCATTATTTTAGCGGCCTATCGTTGGAAAAGTTTACCCAAGGATGAAAAGGAGATTGGTATTTACAACAAGGAGTTTTGGATTTTTGTCGGAGCTTCTGTGTTGACTTTGTCGGCATTCCAACTCATTTTTACGACGTCCATTCCTGTATACAATAAAATTGCGGAAGCCTTTGGTATGGTTTCAAATATGGCTTTACCTGCTGATCAAGTTGCCCATTACAGCAAAATTCAAATTTGGATATTTATGGCCGTGGCACTTTTAAGTGGGATTGGCCAATATGTTTGGTGGGGGAAATTAAAACAATCCACTTCATTTAAGCCGCTCTACTCTTCGCTTTTGACTTCTGTTTTACTAACGGTTTTAGTCGTTAATTTCGAAAAGGTATATGAAATTCCATATATCGCTTTATTATGGAGCGGACTTTTTTCACTCATGGCGAATGGCCAAATATTGTGGTTTTTAACCAAGCAAAAATTCTCCATTGCCGGAGGCGCGCTTTCCCATGTAGGTCTGGCGATTATGCTGATTGGTGTTTTGTTTTCGTCTGGTTATTCCAAAGTTGTTTCGCTCAATCGATCTGGCTTTGCTATCTCTAATAAGGTAGAGCAATTCACGAAAGATGACAATAAAGAAAACAAGGAGAATTTACCACTTTGGCTAGGACAAGGAGCGCAAATGCAGGATTATTTAGTTACCTACAAGGGTAGAAAAATAGAATTAAGAGGAAAGCCTGGGTATTTTAACCGCAAAGATTTTGACATCATTGAAGGTGATTTTCATGCAGTTGCTTTGAAAAATATTGAAAAAGAAGGGAAATCCATCGCTAAAAAAGGAGACACCTTGACCGTGGAACCCGAAAATAATTATTACGAATTGGAATTTAAAAACGCAGAAGGGAAAAGCGTCTCCCTGTTTCCTCGTTGGCAAATGAATCCCAAAATGGGAACTGCCATTTCTCCAGATGTCAAACATGCATGGGATCACGATATTTATACCTATGTTTCTTTAGATCCACGCCTAGCCGCAGATGCCGGGTCCGAAAAGCAATGGAGTCAAACCGTCGATGCGACGGTGTCTATCGGAGATACCCTATTCTTAAATGATTTTGTGGCGATTTTGATGGATGTCACCCGTGTCACCGAAGTAGAAAATGTCGTGCTGGGTCCAAATGATGCAGCCGTTCGGGCTAATTTTAATGTGTTGGGAAAGAATTTTCAGCAGTTCCAACTAACACCTACCTTCATCATCAAAGATCGGATGGTGGCTATGCCCGCATTTGAAAGTGAGGAAACGGGGATAAAAATTAAGTTTACCGCGATAAACCCTCAAACCCAACAATTTAGTTTTTCTTATAATACAACCCAACAAGATTTAATTATCATTAAAGCATTAGAAAAGCCTTATATAAATTTAGTTTGGGTAGGATCTATTTTGATTTTTATTGGCTTATTTGTCTCTACATTTAGGAGGACAGAAAAAATGATTGCCTAATATGGGTAGAAAAGAAATTTTAAGTTTAGCGGCCGGGATTGGATTTTTTATTATTTGGATCATCGATCTAAATTCTCAAGTACCCAAAGATATTCAAGGTCATTTCTGGTCTGAAATATTTTACCATTACGGTTGGCTCATGTATAGTGTCGCCTGCCTATTCTACTATCAGTATTCAAAAAATGAACGATTGAAGAAAGAAGACTCACAAAAACCAAAAAAGAAATAAATTGGATTCTATGGCCGACATACACACGCCTCAATACCTGGGAATCATCATAGCCATGGTTTTTTCAGCATTTTTTTCTGGGGTGGAAATGGCTTTTGTCTCGTCCAACAAACTTTATTTTGAACTTAAGGCAAAGCAAAACATCCTAAGTGCCAAGATCATTGCTAATTTCAATCAAAGTCCATCCCAATTTATTGGAACCATGTTGATCGGTAACACCCTTTCCTTAGTGGCTTATGGCATTTTTATGGAGGAGTTCTTGCATCCCCTCATTTTAAGTAATTTTCCATTATTGACGAGTGAAATTTTGGCCAGACTATTTGCGTCCATCATTGCCACCATTATCATTCTAACTACCTCAGAATTCCCCCCTAAAAGTATCTTTTTAATTAATCCAGATGCGATATTAGAATTTTTAGCCATTCCTATTTGGATCATTAATACCCTGATGTTTCCTTTAGTCTGGCTGACCGTAGGACTATCCAAGTGGTTTATCACTCGGGTATTACGATTAAGCTATTCAGAAGAAAAACCTGCCTTTGGATTAACCGACTTAAACCATTATTTGCAAAACTTAAATCGGAAGATATCCACCGAGGAAGAAAATGAGGTCGATACTAAAATTTTTCACAATGCCTTGGAGTTTAAGCAAGTCAAGGTGCGAGATTGCATGATTCCACGAACTGAAATTACGGCCATTGAAATTGACGAAGGTATCGAGGGCCTCAAAAAAGTATTTATTGAAAGTGGCCATTCAAAGGTTTTAGTTTATAAAGAAACCTTAGAAGAAGTGGTTGGATATTGTCACTCGTTGGCTTTATTTAAAAAACCAAAAGATGTTCAAAGTATTCTTACTTCCATTCCTATTGTTCCCGAGGCCATGTCTGCCAATGATTTAATGTTAAAATTTTCAAAAGAAAGAAAATCATTAGCTATCGTGGTCGATGAATTTGGGAGTACCTCCGGTCTTGTCAGTATGGAGGATGTCATGGAACAAATTTTTGGAGAAATTCAAGATGAGTTTGATGATACCGAAGACTGGATTGAAAAACGTTTGGATGACCATACATTTATCCTTTCTGGACGCCACGAAATTGATTATTTAAATGAAAAATATAACTGGAATCTTCCTGAGGGTGATTACGAGACGCTTGGCGGTATGTTAATCCATCTATACGAAGATATCCCTGATGTAAATGAAGTCATTACGTTAACAGCCTTTCAGTTTCAAATCATGACAGTCACTGATGCCCGCATAGATACCGTTAAAGTCATCATTTCAGGAAAACCCGTAACAAAATAATAGCTCGGGTCTATTGATTAATCGATAAAATTCGTTGGAGCGTCTGACACTTCATTTCCGTTTCTTCCCATTCTTTTTCTGGATCCGAGTCTTCCGTAATTCCACAACCTGCATAATAGGTAGCTAAATACCCATTTGTATCTTTCGTAATTTTAACCGTCCTTAAATTGACATATAAATAAATCTCATCATTCAAATTCACAGGGCCCAAATAACCACTATAAAACTCACGATTATACGTTTCTGCCTGTTTAATCCAATCAATTGCCGCTTCTTTAGGAGTCCCACAAACCGCCGATGTTGGGTGCAACAAAGACAGCATAATCCCAGGCAATTGGGAGAAATTAAGCGCCTGGGTATCCACGATATATTCTGTTTTCAGATGCAATAAATTGCCGGCTTGAATCGTTTTGGGCCCATTTTCAATATATTCACGCAACCTGATTTTCTTAAAACATTCAATAATATACCGACTCACAAAAGCCTGCTCTTCGATCTCCTTTTGTGACCAACGGGCATCTTGAGGATTAATCATCTGACCGTCTTTCGTGAGGACTGATTGTGTGCCAGCCAAAGAAATCGTTTTAAATATTCCTTCACGATTGAGTGAAACTAAAACTTCAGGGGTGGCACAAATCCAAGTTTGCTGAAGCGATGGTATATAAAAAGCAGAAACAAAGGCTTGAGGATATACCTGACAAAGTGATTCGAAAAAATGTAAGGTCGAATAATTAGCCTCCAAAGCCTCCTCATCTGTCCTAGAAAGTACCACTTTTTGAAAATTCCCTGCTTTGATTTCTTGAATACTGGCGTTCACCCAATATAGAAAATTTTCTTTTTCAGGGGATCCGGCCTTAAAGGGAAATACCTCTTTAACCGTTACCTGAACGATTGGCACGTCTGAAACAAACAAATACTCAGCCTTAAAATAATAGGGATTCCCTACAAAGGGAGCCGCCATAAATCCTGGCTCAAAAGTCGGTAGGTCAAGAGAATCTGTTAAATTTCCTCCTTGTGTGTCAATTAAAAGTGAACGTGTATCCGAGTTGGGTAAGCGCCAAATAGCGATGGCCGCATCATGCTGCTGAGCTTCCTTCCAAAGGTGATTCCATTCCGCGTCTTGGCGATATACACTCGAATTATTAGGCATTTTAATACGACAAAATAGCTACTGTTAATCGGCTTACACAAACCAAATCTCCTGATTCATCATGAATTTTGATATCATATACATGCAATGTTTTCCCTATTTTCAAGGCAGTACAGGTACCTATAACAAATCCTTCTTTGACTGATTTCATGTGATTGGCATTTATTTCAACACCCACACCGCGTTGGGAGCTTGGATCAGCTACGGCTAGTGAGGAAGCAATGCTCCCTAAAGTCTCCGCTAAAACAACCGATGCCCCACCGTGTAACAATCCATAAGGCTGTTTTGTTCGAGAGTCAACTGGCATTTTTGCCTTGATGAAATCCGGTTGCACGTCAATAAACTCAATTCCTAAAACATCGATCATGTTACCATGGCCCATTGAATTAAGTGTGTCTAAAGAGATGGATGTATTAAACATAATATTCGTATTTTTGCACGTAAAATTCGGAATAATTTAACGAATTAAACTCTTTTTGACCCAATTTATATGCACGCTTTAAAAGACATTTACCTTATTCGTCATGGTGAAACCGATTATAATAGAATGCGGGTCGTTCAAGGAAGTGGAATTGACGCGGATTTAAACGAGTTAGGAAATAAGCAGGCAAAAGCATTTTTTGAACATTATCAGCACCTAGCACTTGATAAAATTTATACCTCCGCATTACGCCGAACACATCAGTCAGTTAAAGGCTTCATCGACAAAGGACTCCCGTGGGAACAGCATGAAGGTTTAAATGAAATTTCTTGGGGAATTCGCGAAGGCAGAACACCCTCAAATGAGGACGATGCTTACTATAGAAACTTAGTCCGGACTTGGAGAAAGGGAGACGTGCATATTCCTTCTGAAGAAGGCGAAAGTCCGATCGACGTATTAGAAAGACAAAAGCCAGTGGTTGACCTGATTATTTCTAGAAGGGAAGAAAAATCCATCTTAATTGCCATGCACGGAAGAGCACTGCGCGTATTACTAACGCATCTTTTTAATCAGCCCCTGCAAAATATGGACCATTTTGCCCATCAAAATTTATGCTTATACCACCTGCAATATGATTATGAAAAAGGAATTTTTATTTCCTTAAAAGCAAATCAAGCGGATCATTTACAAACTTTACCAGATTCTATCTAAGTTTTCTAGGCATGAACCAAACCCATTTGTATTGGAAATTTCAATTATCTGGATGGTTCATTTGGGCGTTAAACGAAGCATTATTATACACCAATCAATATGGATGGAAATGGGAATGGATTTTTTCATCGCTTGTTAATATTGCATTAGCCATATTTCTGACTCATGTGTATCGGAAAATTTCGCATGCCTACCGTTGGCATGACCTCCCTCTACTCACCCTAATTCAAGTAAATTTAGTCGCACTCATCTTGATGTCTGCTTGTCTTGTCGCCCTAAATATTCCATTGGATTATATTTTTCTATCTGAAAATTATGCCGTTACATTAAGTCCATTTATCGTATTGCAGATTTTTTTAAATTTTGCCAAACCCGTTGCCATCTGGCAATTGATTTATTTCTTTTTTCAATATTCCAATAAAAAATTAGAGATGGAAAGGGAAAACGACCAATTAGAAAGAACCATTTTAGCAACAGAAAGTAAAGTATTAAGGGCACAAATGAATCCTCATTTCGTATTTAATGCACTCAATAGTGTCAGAGCGCTCATTACGGAGGATCCTCAAAAAGCAAAAAAAGGCATCAATCAATTGTCAAAATTACTACGAAGTTCCTTACTGACTGAGCGTAAAAAAACGATATCTCTTTCGGAAGAATTAGATACGGTAACCGATTATTTATCCTTAGAAAAAATCAGGTATGAAGACCGATTAGCTTGGGAAATCACAGCCGACAAAAATTGTGATAAAGCGCAAATTCCCCCTATGCTCCTGCAAACTCTTGTTGAGAATGCAATTAAGCATGGTATTTCTAAAAAAATTACGGGAGGAACCATCACGATTGACGCAAAAAACAAAGACGGAATTTTAACTATACAAGTCATCAATCCTGGACATTTTAAGAGCCCCATTTTGTCCAAAGAACAGGGCCTTGGACTCATTAATTCAAAAAACCGTTTACAAATATTGTTTGGAGAAACCGCTCAAATTAGCCTCCGACCTTTGGACAAAAATCAGGTGATTGCCGAAGTGAATTTACCCTATCTTGAAAATTAAATACGCCAACCATGAAAGCAATTATTGTCGACGATGAACGTCTAGCCCGAAACGAACTGAAAAGATTGTTGGAAAATTTTCCAACCATCGAAATTATCGCGGAAGCTTCCAATACAGAAGAAGCCGGCCCACTCGTGGAAGAATTAAAACCCGATGTACTTTTTTTGGACATTCAAATGCCTGGCAAAACAGGTTTTGAGTGGTTGGAGGAATGGGAGGGATATTTACCTGAAATTATTTTCACGACGGCTTTTGACGAGTTTGCTCTCAAGGCATTTGAGGTAAATGCCTTAGATTATGTGTTAAAGCCGATTGAACTAAGTCGGCTATCGGATAGCATTCAAAAATTAGAAAATAGATTCCTTACGACCCAGCATAAAACAGCTGCCCAGGGCCAGGAAAGAAGCCAACATCTGTTAGGGGCCCATGATCAGATATTTGTCAAAGACGGTGAAAAATGTTGGTTTGTTCGCCTTGACCGTGTCCGACTTTGTGAATCGATGGGCAATTATGTGCGCTTATTTTTTGACGATCAAAAACCTTTAGTCCTTAAATCATTAAATGCCCTGGAAGACCGACTTGATCCCAAGGTGTTTTTTAGGGCGAATCGTAAGCACATCATCAACTTAAATTACATTGAAAAAATTGAACCTTGGTTCTCTGGTGGATTGCAGGTTACCTTGGTGGGCAAAGGGGAAAAAATAGAAATTTCTCGCCGACAATCCATCCGATTTAAGGAGCTTTTATCTCTTTAATGCGTTTGGGAGCTTCCCCTAAAATAAAACCATAAGGCTGCAAGGTGGGCACATGATCAAAAATCACTTTGATGATGGCGGTAAAAGGCAAAGCTAAAATCAATCCAGGGATACCCCAAAGCATTTCTCCTCCCAAAAGGGCCAACATAGCCACTAGGGGATTAATACTGACTTTGGAACCGATGACCAAAGGAGTAATAAAATTAGCCTCAATAAATTGGACCGCGGCAATCCATGCGACAATCGCTAAGGCATGCGAAGGACTTAAGGTGGCTAAAGATAAAATAATGGGTAAACTTGCCCCAATCCAAATTCCGATATAAGGAATCAAAAGCAATAAGCCCGTCGTGATTCCAAAGAAAATAGGATAATCTACGCCTATCCACCAAAAACCTATACTATTAGCTCCTGCCACCGTAAACATGACAAAAAGCAATCCCACTAAATATCCCTGAACAACCGAACCTGTTTTACCCATGATGCCACCCAAAGTTTCCTTTTCTGTTGTTGGGAAAACCATCGCCAAAAAAGTAAAAAAGAAGCTTCGGTAAAACAGCATAAAAAACATGAAGATGGGAATCAAAATTAGAATTGTAAGCGAATGGACGATCGTTGAAAAAGTAGCCGTCAAAATACTTCCTGAATTTTTCAATAATCCAATGGTTTGATTACTAAGTTCTAGCATTTGTTTTTTCCTTGAAATATTTAAGTTTCTTGAAAGAAAAGTTTGCAAACCAGAAATCCATTTTTCTGCCTTTTTAATAAACATGGGCCAATCATTTGAAAATTCGATGATTTGAAAGGCTAATAATGAAATTAAACCCACAATAATCGCCACAGAAAAAAGGAGGCAAATGGAGATCGCCATGGATCTGGGGAAGCCTTTGTTCTCAAGACCCCGACAAAGTGGAAGAAGAACCATGGCGAGTATGAGTGCAAATGCAATTAGAATCAACAAATTCTGTAAATAATACAAGCCCAGCATCACCAAGTAAATGGAAATTAAAACGGAGGCTAATCGGACAGAATAAGGTGAATCTTTAAACATAAATTATTGATTTAATAGTATAAATGTCGATAAAAATTAACAATTTGGTAACATATAGCTTTCTATATTTGCGTCATATTTTCATCAAAAGCTGTCAGTTCTATCCATGAGTCAAGCAAAACAAAATACCAAAATCTTATTGGTTGACGATGATCCTAATATCCTGGAGTTATTGGAATACAATTTAGCAAAAGAAAACTATGTTTTAGCTAAAGCGGCCAATGGACAACAAGCCCTGGAAATAGCGAAAACCTTCAAGCCCAATTTAGTCATTTTGGATGTCATGATGCCTATTTTAGATGGCATTGAAACGGCTCGACAAATGAAATTGATGCCTGAATTAAAATCGACCCTCCTTTTATTTTTAACGGCTCGCGGAGAAGAATATACTGAAATAGCTGCTTTTGAGGCAGGTGGTACTGATTATGTGGTAAAACCCATTAAGCCAAGAGCCTTAGTAAGTCGGATTAAATCGATGTTACATCGCGAAAGCGGTGGAGCTGCAGAAAATGCACAGGAAATTATACAAATAGGCGACTTAATTATTAACCGTACTCAATATTCAGCTAGCTTTCAAGGTCGACTTTTGGTTTTACCTAAAAAGGAGTTTGAATTGCTTTCGTTTTTAGCGAGGAATCCCAACAAAGTTTTCAATCGTGATGAGTTATTGGAGAAAGTTTGGGGGACCGATGTCTATGTGGTCGAGCGGACAGTAGATGTGCATATTCGTAAATTAAGGGAGAAAATTCCTGAATATTATATCAAAACATTGAAGGGCGTCGGTTATTTATTTTCCATTGATACGCTTTAAAATTCTAAATTTTCGGTCATATTAGGTAAATTGCGCCTTGAATGAGGCTAATCTACACATTTCTTTTTATCATTATTTTTCACTTTACTCTTTTCCCAGTAGGGCCTAAAAGAGAATTAAGAGGGGTTTGGGTCGCTACGGTCTCCAATATCGATTGGCCCAGTGCAAAAAATTACAATGGCATTAAGCAACAAAACGAGTTTGTCGACCTTTTAAATTCCCATCAAAAAACGGGAATCAATGCCGTTTTTGTTCAAATCAGGACCGCCGCTGACGCGCTGTATGCAAAAAGTCCAGAACCTTGGTCTACTTTTTTATCAGGATTACAAGGTCAGCCACCGAGCCCTTACTATGATCCTTTAGCCTTCATGATCGAAGAAAGTCATGCCCGAGGAATTGAATTTCATGCTTGGTTGAATTTAAATAGGGCAAGTATTTCCACAAATTCGCTTCTTGATGCCAATCATGTAGTCCGAAAACATCCTGATTGGGTGATCAAATACCATGGAACTTTGATTCTTGATTTTGGTCTTCCAGAAGTCCGACTTTATTTAGTAAATTTGGTCAAAAATATCCTTGAAGAGTACGATGTAGACGGGATTCATTTTGACGATTACTTCTACCCATACCCTACGAAAGGGGAAGAAATTAATGATCATAAGACCTTCGAAAAATATAAATTACCCGAGGAAAGTTTAGGAGATTGGCGAAGAAGGAATACCAATACCCTCATAAAAGATATTTCGGAGGTCATTAAATCGACTAAACCCAAAGTGAAATTTGGCATTAGTCCTTTTGGAATTTGGCGACATCAGAGTGAATCTGTTTTAGATGGATCTCCCACTCGGAGAGGCTTGCAATCATACGACGACCTATTTGCGGATACGGAAAAATGGATAAAAGAGGCTTGGGTGGATTATCTGGCACCCCAATTATACTGGGAAACGACTCATTCGGTGGCGGCTTTTGAACCCTTAGCTAAATGGTGGAGTGCACATAATTATGGCCGGCCTATTTATGTAGGTCATGCGGCATATCACTTATCTGATACCTGGGGGCCTAGCGAATTAAGCAAACAATTGAAGGTCGCTCGTAGTTTACCTAATGTGCAGGGGTCTATTTATTTTAGTTCGAATTTAATCATCCGAAATGTGAAAGGTTGGCGAGATACCTTAAGGCAAAATCAATTTTCGACTGTAGCCTTAATTCCCACGATGCTCTGGAAAGATAGCATTGCTCCCACACCCCCGCACCAAGTAAGTTTACTGAAAAAAGGAGACGATTGGTTGTTGGCCTGGAAACCAGGCGAGCCCAGTGAGGATCAAGATCCAACGGCCTATTACGTCGTTTATAGGATCAAAAAAGGCGAGTTTGATCCCTTGGACCACTCGGAAAATATCATTTTCAAAGGTAAAATGAATCAATTAATTTTAGATAAAAGTTGGATTAGATCAGGCTACGGATTTGCGGTCACGGCGCTAGACCGATTACATAATGAATCACTGCCGGGAACGATCCAATGGCTCATACCGACAAAAAAAGAATAACATGAATCAGAGATTACATTTGACGATTAAGGAGATTACCGAAGAAACGGATGACACCAAAACCATCCATTTTTGGCATCCTATACACAATACCATCTCCTACGTTTCGGGTCAGTTTTTCACCCTTATTCTGGAAATTGGTGGGCAAAAAATCAGGAGAAGTTATTCCCTTTCCTCATCCCCTAAAACGAACACTTCACCAGCGATTACAGTCAAAAGAATCGAAGGAGGCCTTGTGTCCAACTACTTATGTGACCACGTGAAAGTAGGCGGCAGCCTAGAGGTTATCGAGCCTATGGGCAATTTCTGGATTGAACCGCAAGTTGACTCGAACAAAACTTATGTTTTTGTGGCCGCTGGATCTGGGATCACTCCCCTATTCTCCATGATCAAAACCGTGTTGCATTCGGAGCCTAAATCTCGTGTTTATTTGATTTATGGCTCAAGAAATGAGCAACAAATTATCTTTAAAAAAGCATTGGAATCGCTAGAAACCCAACATGCCTCCCGGTTCAAATTGGTACACGTCATCAGCCAGCCTTCACACACATGGCCTGGTTTTAAGGGGCGTATCAACCAAGCATCCATGGTTTTTTATTTAAAACAAGAGTTTGGCATTGACATACCCACCGCCTTTTATTATATGTGTGGACCGGCTGGAATGATGAGCGAGGTAGAAAAATCGCTAGCTATGTTTGATGTTCCCATGAAGCACATTTTGAAGGAATTCTTTTCATCAAATGCGAGCGAAGAAACGGCAAAGGCAGAGGAAGATGGAAGTTTAAAAGCCCAAGAAGTAACCTTAATTTTTGAGGGAAAATCTCATACCGTGACAGTATTGCCAAGTGAAACTATTTTAGAAGCCGCCTTAGAAGCGGACATCGACATTCCCTATTCCTGCCAAGCGGGAATGTGTACGGCCTGCATGGGATTATGCACCAGTGGCAATGTAATCATGGATGAAGAAGATGGGCTAACAGATAACGAAATTAAAAAAGGATATATATTAACCTGTGTGGCCCATCCGATGAGTGAAGGAGTAGTCATTAATTTAGATTAAAAAAAACAAATGATAAAACGTACGGTCAACCCACAAATAATCAATCGAACATTGTTGCCTCAAAACTTTTCTTTAAGTACATGGGAAAGTGTTTTGCCTTATTTTGAACAATTAAGTGCACAAGAAATTTTTGATTTACATTCACTCGAGGATTTTTGCAAAAACCGATCTGAGCTTGAAAGCTATCTATCAGAAAATTTTGCTTGGCGATATATCAAAATGTCTTGCGACAATCAAAGCGAAAATTTACAAAAAGGCTATCAGCAATTTGTCAATGAAATCATGCCCAATGCCTCTGTCTTTGATGATGCTTGGAATAAAAAAGTGATTGATTCCGGATTGTCGGATCAAGTAAACACGAAGGGATTCTCGATTATGTTGAGAAGCATAAAAAAATCCATCGAAATTTTTAGAGAAGAAAACATCCCCCTGTTTACTGAATTACAAAATTTAGAAAGCCAACATGGTGCGTTAAGCGGTGCGCTCATGGTGGAAATTGACGGGGAGGAAAAAACGCTCCAGCAAGCCAGCGCCTATTTAGAGTCGACCGATCGAGAGGTAAGAGAAGCTGTTTACCGGAAAGTTGCAGCCCAAAGAATTGGTATCAAAGATGAATTAAATTCGCTTTACAGTGATTTAATAGGCAAAAGAAATCAAGTGGCCTTACAAGCCGGATTTGAAAACTTTAGGGATTTTTCTTTTGCGAGCTTAGGCCGGTTTGACTATACCCCAGCGGATTGTTTTGAATTTCATGCAGCCGTAGAAAAAACAATCAAACCTATATTAAATGAATTAGCCACCAAAAGGAAAAAAACTTTAGGTGTAGATTCTCTCAGGCCCTGGGATAAATCCGTGGACCCTCTAGGCCGCAAGCCATTAAAACCCTTCAAAACAGGGGAAGAGTTATTGGAAAAAACGATTCGGGTATTTGATCATTTAGATCCTTTTTTAGGTGATTGCCTGAGGGAAATGGTGAAACTAGATCGCTTTGATTTAGATTCAAGAAAAGGCAAAAACCCGGGCGGATATAATTACCCATTAGAAGAAACTGGATTTCCATTTATTTTCATGAACGCCGCGGGCCAAGTGCGAGACATGGTCACTTTATTACATGAAGGTGGACATGCGGTCCATTCCATTTTAACCAAGGAACTTTCACTGAACGCTTTCCGAAATTTTCCCTCAGAAGTAGCGGAACTTGCCTCCATGAGCATGGAATTAATCACGATGGACGAGTGGGATATTTACTTTGAAAATCCTGAAGACGCAAAACGAGCCAAAATCAAACACTTGGAAGATATTCTAGAAACCTTACCTTGGGTGGCGACGATCGATGCATTCCAACATTGGATCTATGAAAATCCAGCACATACTTTAGCCCAAAGAGAAGAAAAATGGAATGAAATATTGGCCCGATTTGCGGATCAAATGACTGATTGGACCGGACTGGAAGAAATAAAATCACATGTTTGGCAAAAGCAATTACACTTGTATGAAGTGCCCTTTTATTACATTGAATATGCGATAGCCCAATTAGGGGCATTGGCGGTTTGGAGAAATTATTGCCAAAACCCAAAGCTAGCTTTATCAAATTATTTAGAGGCATTATCAGTAGGTTACACAGAACCCATCAAATCCATTTATGCAAAAGCTGGGATCGAATTTAATTTTAGCGAAGACTACATCGCCGAATTAATGTCATTTTTATCAGAGAAAATCAAAAATTTAGAGGAAAGCTAGGGCTTAGAAGCTTCGAAACTTTTTTAATACAAAATTTGGCCTTATTTTTGTGCCAACAATTTGTCCTAACAAGAGAATGAAATTAGAAAAACTACTTCCAATTATCGCTTTAGCCTTTATGGCAACGGCTTGTGACTATCAAAAAAACAATACTATCAAGCAAAAAGATTTAAATGCTGGGGAAGTTTATGTGTATGGGGTTCATCCAGATAGCGCTGCGGTTCAGTTAAAAAATAAATATGATGCTAAGCCGGAATTAGAGTTAAAAGCAAATGCACTTCGCGAGAAAATGTTTAGTGGAAAAAGTATCAACCAAGGAAATTAATCTTTCCCTTTAACATATTTTAAAGCCGGTTTATCCGGCTTTTTTATTGCCCAAACCACTCGCGAATAAAGGTCAACTGATAGATTGCCCCCGTATAAAATAAGGCCCATAAAAAGGAGGATATTGCCATAAAAAAGAGTACGCGAGGCAATGGCACCTTAAAAGACAAGGCTAATAAACTACCACCAATGGGTGTGAATATCAGAGGGGTCAAGGCTGCAATACCTTTGATGCCAAATTTTTGCCAAATCTGAACGGCATAACGAACTCTCTTTGAAAATATAATGGGTTTCTGCTTTCTGAATCGACCGATAAACTCAATCAATAGTTTGCCCATGCTTAAGGTTAATGAAATCGTCAGCATCGCGCCAAGCCAAGTAAAAATGACGGTTTCATACCAAGTTAATCCAAGACCAAATCCGGTAATAGGTCCAGCGATAAACTTCAAACCTGTGGCAATCATCACTCCCGAATAAGCTCCCCAAGACATATTTACTTTGATTTATAGACGTCAATTCCTTTTTTAAGGAACGAAATAAAATGGTTAATATCAGCGTCAAAAGCGACCGGCTTAACCATAGGAGCACCGTCCTTTCTTGGATCTAAAAGCACATAATGAGGTTGAGCATTGGAATTGAACCGAGAGATTTGAAAATCTAAATTTTGATCGCCCAAAGTCTTTTTATCTTGACCGTCGACTTTAGAGACGTACCACTTATTTTCAGGAAGCTCCGTTTTATCATCACAGTATAAAGCGACAATGACATAGTCATTCTTAAGAATGGCCAATACCGCAGGATCAGACCATACGTATTCCTCCATTTTCCTGCAGTTGACGCAACCATGTCCCGTAAAGTCTATAAAAAGAGGCTTTCCTACTTGTTGGGCATAAGCCTTAGCCTCCTCAAAATCAAAAAATCCATTCAGACCCAATGGCAATTTCAGGAACTCACTATAGGTAACTCGAGTTTTGGAATCCAAGCTGTTAGGATTATTATTGGCCTCTACCGACGAGCCCTTAAAATCCTGACTTGACATCGGAGGCAACCAACCAGACAAACCCTTTAATGGAGCACCAAACATTCCTGGGGTTAAATAAATCACGAAGGCAAGAAAAGCCGTGGCAAAAAGCGCTCTTGGAACCGATAATTTTCCAGAGGGTCCATCATGTGGCAAAGAAATTTTACCAAATAAATACAAGGTTAAAGCGGTGAAAATGGCAATCCAAATGGCTAAAAAGATTTCACGGTCTAGTAAATGCCAATGATACACTTGGTCCGCCACACTTAAAAACTTGAATGCTAAGGCAATTTCTAAAAAGCCCAACACCACTTTTACTTCGTTCATCCAATTGCCCGACTTAGGCATTTTTTGTATAAACCCAGGAAAAATAGCAAACATCGTAAATGGAATGGCAAAGGCCAATGAAAATCCTAACATCCCAATGATTGGCTTCAGAAATACTCCTTGGGATGAGGCAATCAAAATAGATCCTGCCAAAGGTCCCGTGCAAGAAAATGAGACTAAAACCAGCGTAAATGCCATGAAGAACACCCCTAATAATCCGCCTTTATCCGATTTTGCATCAACTTTATTGACCAAACTAGAAGGTAAAACAATTTCGAATGCCCCTAAAAAAGAAATGCCAAAAAGAATAAAAATAGCAAAAAACAACAGGTTCGGAACCCAATGTGTACTTAAAAAATTAGCAAAACTAGCCCCGGCAAAAAAAGCTAAAATGGTCCCAAAAAAGACATAGATTAAGACAATGAAGAATCCATATAGAAAAGCCAATTTTTTACCCCCTTGCTGTTTGGTGAAAAAACTAACCGTCATGGGAATGAGGGGATACACACAGGGAGTGAGCAAGGCCAACAAACCAGCCCCCATCGCCACCCAGAAAAATTGCCATAAGGACTGATCCTCTACAGGTTCAACTAAATTTAAGGCTGTACTAGAGATTTTTTTTTTTGAATCCTCAGGCGTAGAGGATGCACCTATTTTAGAACTTATCAAAAATGGACCTTTGATGGGCACACACAAACCACTTTCATTCGAACAAGTTTGAGCATCATACGATCCGTCAATCTTCCAAGAGTCTGAACTTATTTTCACTGTTTGGCGAAATTCCGCCTCCTCGGTGAAATAGGTATAGGTACCATTCCAAATCTCTTTGTCAAATTTTGAATGTGGATTTATCGCACGCAAGGGTCCGTCAAGAGATACACCAAGGCCCTCTTTAATTTTAATGGTCGTGACCACAGGCCCTAATTCTTTATCAAAATCGGATGAATATAAGTACCAACCTTTATCAATTTTAACTTTAAATATAATTTCTGCGCTCTGGCCCAACGTAGGATTTAATGGCTCCAAAGTCCATGACCATTTTGCTGGAGTGATTTTTTGGGCCGTGCCAGTAAATCCAACAAAACCCACGAAAAGCAAAATGATTAATTTCAGTTTCATTCTCTATAATTTTTAAATCGCTTCTTCCCTATTTTTTTAAAGATTCAAAATTAACAAAAAATAGTGGAACCTCATGGGATATTTATTCAAAAATGGAGAATGATCGTTTTTCTATTCCGTTAAAAATTCGTAATTTTAAACTCTTTAAAACGAAATTCAATCTACATTTATTACATGGCTGCTAGCACATTCCCCACCCAGCGAGACGTTGAAATTTTTTCATTAATAAATCAAGAAGCACAAAGGCAAGAATTCGGTATCGAATTAATTGCTTCTGAAAACTTCACCTCCCCTCAAGTAATGGAGGCTCAAGGAAGTGTTTTGACGAATAAGTATGCAGAAGGCTTACCAGGAAAAAGGTATTACGGAGGATGTGAGGTAGTCGATGTCGTGGAAACAATTGCCATCGAACGTGCCAAAAAATTATTTGGTGCTACATGGGCTAACGTGCAACCTCACTCAGGTGCGCAAGCCAATGCAGCGGTTTTTCTATCGTTTTTAAATCCAGGAGATAAGATATTAGGGTTTGATTTGGCGCATGGGGGACATCTTTCTCATGGTTCACCGGTCAACTTCTCAGGAAAATATTTTCAAGCGTTTTTTTATGGCGTTGAAAAAGAAACTGGTTTGATTGATTGGGATAAGGTAGAGGCAATAGCCTTGAAAGAAAATCCTAGGTTATTAATTTGTGGGGCTTCAGCCTATTCTCGTGATTGGGATTATGCACGTTTAAGAGCTATTGCAGACAAAATAGGAGCCATTTTATTAGCCGACATTTCACATCCATCCGCTTTAATCGCTAAGGGTTTGTTAAATGATCCGATGCAACATTGTCATATTGTAACGACTACCACGCATAAAACGTTACGTGGACCTCGTGGTGGTTTAATCATGATGGGCAATGATTTTGAGAATCCATTTGGCTTCAAAACATTGAAGGGCGAATTAAAAATGATGTCGGCTTGTCTCGATGGAGCTGTTTTTCCTGGAACACAGGGAGGACCTTTGGAGCATGTGATTGCTGCGAAAGCGATTGCTTTTGGGGAGGCTTTGACACCAGAATTTGGCCAATATGCCCAACAAGTTAAATCCAATGCCCAGGCGATGGCAAAAGCTTTTTTAAGTAAAGGATATGATATTATTTCAGGAGGAACAGACAATCATTTGATGCTGATTGACTTAAGGCCCAAAGGTTTAAGTGGCAAATTAGCTGAGAATACCTTAATCCAAGCGGACATTACCATTAATAAAAACATGGTTCCTTTTGATGATAAATCGCCCTTTGTGACTTCAGGAATGCGAGTAGGTACAGCGGCAATGACCACACGTGGCTTAAAAGAAAATGACATGAGCCAGATTGTTGACATGATCGACAAAGCCCTCATGCACCATGATAATGAATCTGTTTTAAAACAGATTAAAGGAGACGTTAACGAGTGGGTTAAACAATTCCCACTTTATTTATAAAATAGCATATGGCCACAGACCAAGATTGGGAAAATGATTTTGATGACGACGTAGAAGAGAAAGATGGGACTGAAATGTCGTTTCTAGACCATTTAGAGGAGTTACGTTGGCACATCATGCGATCCATCACTGCGATTTTGGTTTTCACCATTGCCGCATGGATTTTCAGAAATGAGATTTTTGGCAACATTATCATGGGGCCAACAAAAGTCGATTTTGCGACCAATTTAGCGCTTTGCCATTTAGCCGACATCACGGGTTGGGCCAGTTTGTGTATGCAAAAAGCGGACTTCATTCTGCAAAGTAGAGAGGTTTCGGGTCAGTTTATGATGGCATTAACACAATCGATCATTGTTGGATTATTGTTTTCCTTCCCCTATGCATTTTTTGAGCTTTGGAGATTCATTAAGCCAGGCTTAAAAAACAAAGAATTAAAAGCAGCGAAAGGAGCTGTTTTCTGGGTATCCACCTTATTTTTCCTCGGGGTTTCTTTTGGTTATTATGTGGTTGCTCCTATGGCGATCAACTTTCTAGCCAATTTCAAATTGGATGCAACGATTCAAAATCAATTTGACGTTAACGATTATATCTCCTTATTATCTATGTTGACGCTTGCGTGCGGATTGACATTCCAACTACCCATGGTGGCTTTTGTGTTATCCCAAGTAGGCATTCTAACACCTTCTTTCATGAGGGAATATAGGAAACATGCGATGATTGTGATCTTAATTGTAGCTGCGATCATCACCCCTTCGCCCGATGTAATTTCCCAACTCCTTGTGGCTTTTCCCCTCTTAGGATTGTATGAAGTCAGTATTTGGGTATCTGGAAGAGTCCTAAGAAAAAAAATGAGGGAAGAAGCCCTTGAATCGAATTCTTAATTGAATTCAACTAACACAATCGTATGAATTACTTATCGGCGGAAAATATTTCACGCAACATCGGAGAAAGATGGATCTTTAAAAGT
>CAMDRO010000016.1 GCA_945906795.1 Spirosoma fluviale | reverse complement strand
GCTCCCTCTCCTGGGCTCGAACCAGGGACCCCATGATTAACAGTCATGTGCTCTAACCAACTGAGCTAAGAAGGAGTTTATCCTATTAGGAATGCAAAAATAGGGGGCTAATTCGTTAAATGCAAGATAGGCCCCCGTTTTTTTCAATTTATTTCTTGTCTGCACTACGATCCGCCGACTTTATTTCCTTTTTTTTCACCTTGTCCCCTTCCTTCAACTTCTTCGCAACCGTTGCATAGGGGCCAGAAATGATTTCTTGGCCTTCATTCAAGCCAGAAACAATCTCAATGTTATCAAAATCAGAAATTCCCGTCTTTACTTGAATTTGCTTCACCAAGCCTTTTTCCATCACAAAAACAACCTCCTTCGTGTTTTCTTTCCTGCGCTTCGCTGTATTAGCATCCTCTTGTGTAGCCACAGCAGGGCCATTTTTAGCCATCGCCTCATCTTTTACCTCTTCTGTTTTCGCACCTATCTCTCTCGTCGTAACCGCTGACAATGGAACAGTTAATATTTGATCTTTTCGATTCGTCAAAATTTCAACCGATGCCGTCATACCAGGTTTCAACGGATAAGATAATTTGCCCTTAATTAAATCACTGTACGAGCTTCGTAAAATACGAATCTTTACCTCAAACTCAGTCACCGCATCCGTAGACATAGAAGCAGCCCCCGTTGAATTCGCCGAACTCGCGATCTCATACACCAAACCCTTAAACTTGCGCTCCGATGAAGAAAATGCATCCACATCGATCATCACCGTATCACCCAAACTTACCCTTGTGATATCATTCTCATTCACATTAACCCGAACTTCCATATTGTTTAAGTTCGCAATCCGTAACATCTCCGTTCCCGCCATCTGTGAAGTTCCCACGACCCGTTCCCCTAATTCCACATTCAACTTAGAAATGATACCACTCTGTGGTGCATAAATGGTTGTCTTTGTTAAATTAGTGCGCGCCTCTTTTAAAGCCGCCTCCGAACTCTTTACATTAAAATTTGACGCTTTCACATTCGCTTTTGCCGCCTCTAAATCTTGCTTGGCTACTAAGTATGCCGACTGGAACTGATCGAAATCCGCATCCGAAATCACCTTATCATTGTGTAATTTTCCATTTCGATCAAAATCAATTTTTGACTTACTTAACCTTGCCTCACTTTGTGCTAATACCGCCTTGCTTTGCTCCGTACTCGCCTTCATCGCATTTACCTGCGCCTCTGCACGAGCTAATAAACTCACATAATTATCCGGACGGATCTTCAAAATTTCTTGGCCCACCACCACAGAATCCCCCTCTGCCACCTTCAAAGACACAATCTCCCCCGACACATCCGGTGAAACTTTTACCTCCACCTCAGGCTGTATCTTTCCCGAAGCCGAAACTTTTTCAATGATCGTTGCTTTAGCCGCCTTCGTCAACTCCACTTCCGTAGGCTCCACCTTTCCAATCCATTCCATCTTCTTGGCCAACCATAAGCCTCCCAAAATTAATGCGACTGCCACACCAATGAAAATCCACGTTTTTTTATTATTCTTAGTTGCCATAATTTTTTGATTAATAGAAAGTCGCTTTAACGCCAACCTACCATTTTAATTTATAATATTTTACCTGTTACCTAATACCTATTAACTATTACCTAATTTGACTTTTTTTTAAAAAGTCAAACTCTTCCCTTGGTAAAAATCCAAAATCTTCGTCCTAAACACATAATCATATTTGGCCTGAACCAAACTCAACTTCGCCTTGTCCAAATTTGTTTTCTGCAAATTATAACTAACAAAGTCAATCGTGCCCGCATTAAAGCGACTTTCTGAAGCCCTAAAGGATTCTTCTAAAGCAAATACTTGTACATTTCCAGCCTCATATCTCTTCGCCGCATTCAACATATTCACATAGGCCTGCTCTATATTTTGACGCAATGTTAAACGCGCACGTTCCGCCTCTATCTCCGCATTTATCCGCTGTAAATTAGCCTGCGAAACCCGCGTCTTATTTAAATTCTTGGCAAAAATAGGGATGTTTAAGTTTAATGAAACCACCTTGTTTTGTGTATTATTCAACTGATCAAAATAACCTACTGTCGTGCCCTCCCCAAACTTCATCTGAGTCGTTGTGATCGGATAACTCTGTCCACCAATAGCCACATTTCCCAAATTAACCGTTTGAGGACCTAAAACTTCAATGGATTTTAACGCGTTGGATTGATTGGCAGACCAACTCCCATTCAAGGAAACACTTGGCAATCGGAATGCCTTCGCGACTTCAATACTTTTGGCCGCACCCTGAACACGAAAATCTGCAGCCCGAATTAAAGGTTGGGCCGATAAAGCCTTGGTATAGATATCTGAAATACTGAGATCATAAGCCTTAGAACTTGGCACCGGAACCTGAATGCGCTCCAGCTCAAATAGCTGAATGCTCGAGTCATTTAACAACTGTGATAAGGTCAATTTATTGATGTCCAAATTACTTTGAAACGTGACAAGATTCGATTCTTCATTGGCCAACTGCGCCTTCAAATCCAGTAAACTCGAATTTGCCAATGACCCTGCACGGACCAATTTCTCTGTTCTTTCAATCTGTAATTTCGTAATCTCCGTTTGAGTTTTTGCAATGCTCAATTGGTCTTCCGCATTTAAAATAGTCAAATAAGACAAGGCCACCTGCAAAGAAATATTCTCCCGTATCGAAATCAAATCCTCCCGCGTCGCCTTTAAATTAAAATCACTCTGCGATACACTGTTTTTTAATTGGCCCCCATTAAACAACAACACACTGGCATTCAAGCCGATATTGTAATAATTGATATTTCGCGAATCATAGCCGTTCGTATATGGATTAATCGACCGACCAAAACTCGCCGCCTGATTCATATTTCCATTCAAAGAAGGCAGCTGATTAAATTTCGCTTGCTGGTACGTCAACTCCGCATTCTGCAAATTAACCTCATAGGACTTCACATTTAGATTATGCTGCAAAGCCGTCTCCACCGCTTGAGTTAATGTAAGTTTGGTTATTTTGGCATTTCCCTGAATCGCCGTTTGGCCTTTTCCTACAAAAGGAACAGCGCCTATAAGGAAAAACAATATGGCTAATTTTTTTGTATTCATCTTTTTCAATATATTTCTGCAATGTTACGAATTTAGGCTTGCCTAAAAACTGATTTTTGGATAAACGGCAAGCAATAAGGATAAAAAGCCCTATTTATTGAACTACCTGATATCGCCTTTTAGCCTCTGCGCGCGAAAATGCATTAAAGTGCCACCATTCATATTCGATAGGCATAAATCCTGCCGACTTCATCGCGTTTCTTAGTATCAGGCGATTTTCATAGGCTTTTTTTGACAATTTGTTTATTGCCAAAAGCTCCTGTTCTTTGGACGGATACGCTAATTCGCCAAAAAAATCAAAAGAAGTGCCCATATCCAAAGCCTTTCCCTTTTCATCTGCCACGGTTAAATCAATCGCACTTCCATAATTATGAATGGAATGTTCCCGTGGGTCAGCGACATAATTTTTCCGGATATTAGGCGGATGCTGCGTCAAAGTATTCCATAAAATCCATTGGATCGACAAGGGTCTGGCCGCATCGTAAATCAATAAATGATAGCCTGGCTTGTTGGCCTCCAACGATTTTTGCGCCTTTTTCAACATCTCCATCACTTCTTTTTGTAAATATCCATGCCTTAAACAGCCATACACATCACGTTTCATAAAATTATCAGAGGTCGCATATTTTAATTCGACCTTTACGCCAGGTACCGCTTGGGTAACTTCCACTAATCCTTGCTTTCGCATCGCCTCCTCATGTGAACAGTTTTGGGCCCAACCTTGATGCGAAGCAGTCAAAGCAAAAACAATAAATACCATTAAGTTTGTCAAACGGAACATTAGAAAATGTAGAATTTCCCTAAATTTAGCCAAAATTTATTATTCCCTTTTGCACATGGCTTTAAATTGGATTTGGTTTTTGTTTTTTGGTGTCGCTTTTGTGGTCGCTATAATCCAATTTTTGTTTTTTGGCAACACCGAAATATTTAAAATTCTGGTCGACGGCATGTTTGATTCGGCCGAAATGGCTGTCATGAAAATCGCTCTTCCACTCGCTGGTGTCATGACTTTTTTCATGGGTATTTTGCAAATAGGTGAAAAGGCGGGGGCCATTCAATTTCTAGCCCGCAGAATTAAACCCTTTTTTACTCGACTTTTTCCTGAAATTCCACAAGATCATCCGGTACACGGTCAAATGATCATGAATTTTTCCGCTAATTTATTGGGCCTTGATAATGCGGCGACACCCTTTGGGCTTAAGGCCATGCAAGGGCTACAGGAAATAAATCCAGTCAAGGATACGGCATCTAATGCCCAAATTATGTTTTTGGTTTTGCATAGCGCCGGCCCCGTTTTAATTCCGCTAAGCATCATGGCGCAACGTGCCATTTATGGTGCTCAAGATGCTTCAGATGTGTTTATTCCTTGCTTGATGGCAACCTATGCCACCACCATGACCGGCTTAATTATTGTATCTATTAAACAAAAAATTAAACTTTTTGAACCCGTACTATTTGCCTGGATCTCCGGCCTAACTTTATTTTTGGGAGGGATATTGTGGTACTTTAGCCAGTTGCCAAAAGAGTCGATCGAAATCCAATCCAAAGTATTTAGCAATGGCATTTTATTTCTACTCATCTTCTCATTTATCGCGGCCGCGTTTCGGAAAAAGATTGACATTTTTGGGACCTTTGTCGAAGGTGCGAAAGGCGGATTCGAAACCTCGGTTAAAATCATTCCTTATTTGGTGGGTATGTTGGTCGCCATCTCCTGCCTCCGCAATTCGGGGGCGCTCGGATTTGTTGTAGATGGAATGAAGTGGCTTGTGGCTCAAACCAACCTGGACAATCGCTTTACCGATGCGATGCCCACGGCTCTTTTGCATCCCATTAGTGGAAGTGGATCGCGCGCCATGATGATCGACACGATGAAAACCTTTGGCCCAGATTCATTTGTGGGAAGACTTGCTTGTGTTTTTCAAGGCTCCGCCGAGACAATTTTATATGTAGTGGCGCTCTATTTTGGCTCAGTCCAGGTAAAAAATATTCGTTATACGTTGTGGGCAGGTTTATTTGCCGACTTAGTCGGAATCATTACGGCTATAGGGGTGAGTTACCTATTTTTTGGGTAATTGTTATTGGAGAGGAACCGACAAAGTGAAATTAGCTCCGACTAAATCTTTTTTCCAAGACCCGATATCGGCACCAATGTTGGCCGATAAAAATGCATCTTGGCCAAAGACAAAAATTTGGCGCTGCCAATCGATTCCAAATGCCAATTGCTTTTTAACGGGGATATATTCCGATCCAAAATTACCCATTGAATTAGTCAAACTTCCCCTAAACGTGAGGCGGTTTTCTCCAATCATGGCTTCGGCTCCTACATAAAAAGTTTCTACTCGATTATTATCAAAATAGTTTCCTTTTGACTTATTTAAATCTGTTTCAGAGTCTAAGGTCATTAATGGGGTTCCTATTCCCTTACCCAAATAAGTCCAACCTTCAGGATAAATTCCATTGTTAAAATAATTATCAAAGCCTCTAATATTTAATCTTTGATCAAATTCATTCCCTCCTTGTGAAGTTGTATTAAGGTATTCAAATACTATTTTTAATAATCCCCTTTTTCGTTTAGAACTAAAGGCTATTCCATGTAAGCCATCGGTAATATTGTTTCCATAATATAAAGATCCGTCTTCATAAATGCTTTGTCGATAAAAAAATAGCTTTCCAAATTTTCCGTCAATTTCCATCCCTACATCCAGCGAGCCCAAATGATTTCCTAATCGATTAAAGCCTTCGTTAATCCCATAAGTAGCCGTATCGCCTCCGGCTCCTGCCAAAGATTTTGCAATAATTACGCTAAAATAATCATTAAGTATATTTGTTGGCAAGCCTCCGCCGCTTGGTCTATAACTTTTTAAATATCTTTTTGTGCCGCCCCATTGAGCCTGATGATTAAACCCGCCATAAAACTTTAACGGCCAATCGGGCTTTCCAATGCGACCATATAATGACTTTTGGTGTAAATAAACTTGAGAAATGTTTTGTCTCTCTTGCTCGAAAAACCCATGAACAAAATTCCCCTTAAAGCCCAAATAGCCTCCTAAAAACCTGGGATGCCAATATTCGTTCGCCACTATTTCAATCTTGGGCATGGGCAAAGCATTGCCAGATAAGATATATGACCCCGAACTTAAAGTTGAGTCCATCAAGCCTTGAATATACTTTTTCCTTCCTGCCGACAACTCAAATATGCCCCATTTACCTTTTATATAGGCCTCTTGGACTAATAAATCAGCCTTAGTGTCACCCAAGTTTAATCTTGCTGAAGCCCCATATCCCCAATCGATCTTTTTCCCTTTTCGATAATCAACAGACGTCGATCCACCCACATTGAGGTAATTCTCTTCCGTTGGAACAGCGCCAAACTGATTAGCCCTAAGCCAAAAAGGAGTGTAATTGCTCGATGAATAGCCTCCGCCAAATGAGAAAGTCGGCGCAATAGCTCTTTGTCCAAAAGCAGAAAAACAAAAAATAGAAAGGATCGCAAAAACTCCCACACACCACGTCACTGTAATTTTTGCTTTTTGAAACATCCTCAATTTTTGAAAAACCAAATATATAAAATTTATCAATGACTTAAATTAGCCACCAACTCAAATCCCAAACTATCTATTCGCAAGCGAACCTCGTTCTTGTTTTTTAATCCGACCACTTCAGCGGTCTGTCCTTTAAGTGGCCCTGTGTCAATCGTGATGAAATCGCCTACTTTCACCGCGGTGTCACCTATGACAGAAACCTCCATGTGATCCGATAAAAATTGTTGGATTGCTAAAATTTCCGCATCCTGCACCACCGCTGGTTTGTGTAACCAATACACAAAATTAACCACACCAAACGTTTTTCTTACCGTGGCCCCCTGCGTGACCAAGTCAATGTTTACAAAAACATAAGAACGAAATAATACCTCCTCCACAATTTTTTTTCGATCCGACCACTGTTTTTTGCGTTTGGTTACCGGGCAATAACTTTCAATTCCCGCTTCCTCCAATCGCAAAGAAACCTTTTTCTCCATCCGAGATTTTGTATATATCGCATACCAAGCCATCCGTTCTTAATTTATAGCCTTGCGTCTACCAAAGCCCTATTCAATACTGATTTAATGTCAAAAATAATTCCGCCTTCTGCCTTCAAAGAAGCATAAGGCAAATTTAAAAATTCCTGATGCGCAACCGTTAAAACAATCGCATCATAGTTGGCTGCCAATTCCGAAACTAATTCGATGCCATGCTCTTTTTTCACTTCCGCTTTATTTGCCCACGGATCATAAACGTCCACTTCCATCCCAAAATCACGTAGCTCACGATAAATATCGACTACCCGCGAATTTCGAATATCGGGGCAGTTTTCTTTAAAAGTAATGCCCAACATTAATGTCTTCGCACCTCCTATTTTTTTTCCTTTTTGAATCAATAACTTGACCAATTTATTAGCCACAAATAATCCCATATTGTCATTTACCCTTCGGCCCGACAATATAACCTGTGGATAATAACCCAAACTTTCCGATTTGTGTAATAAATAATAGGGGTCAACACCGATGCAATGACCGCCCACTAAACCTGGTTTAAAATTTAAAAAATTCCATTTGGTTCCCGCCGCCTCTAATACCTCCGAAGTGTCTATTCCCATGCGATCAAATATTAAGGCCAACTCATTCACAAAGGAAATATTGACATCTCGCTGTGCATTTTCAATCGCCTTACTCGCTTCGGCCACCTTAATCGATGATGCCTTATGCGTTCCGGCAGTGATAATCGATCGATATAATTGATCCACCCACTCCGCAATTTCAGGCGTAGATCCCGAAGTAACTTTTTTGATATTTGTTAAGGTATTTACCTTGTCGCCCGGATTAATCCGCTCCGGCGAATAGCCACAAAAGAAATCTTCGTTAAATTTTAATCCCGACTGCTTTTCCAATACGGGAACACAATCTTCCTCTGTACAACCCGGGTAGACCGTTGATTCATAAATCACCACATCGCCCTTTTTCAGCACATGACCTATCATCTCGGATGCCTTTAATAATGGCCCCAAATCTGGTTTTTTGAAATGGTCAATGGGAGTGGGAACGGTCACAATGAAGGTATTATAGGCCGATAAATCTTTTAATTCGGATGAAAATTTTAACTGAGACGAAGCCTTTAATTGTACATCGCTCACCTCCTGTGTACGATCATATCCCCGATTTAACTCCGAAATACGCGTGATATCAATATCAAAACCTAGCGTAGGATATAACTTTCCAAACTCCACAGCTAAAGGAAAGCCTACATAGCCCAAACCAATAATCGCAATGGATGGATTCATTTTTATTTAGTAAATAATTTGACATCCGCAGCCATCATGTCTTTCACCAAGGCTGGTAAGTCATATTGTAAGGTCCAACCTAATTGCGTTTTGGCCTTTGTTGGATCGCCGATCAACAATTCCACTTCGGTGGGGCGGAAATAACGTGGGTCAACGGCAACGACTTCTTTGCCGATAGCCACTTGATACAGTGGGTTATTGCACTTTGAAACCTTAGCAATTTCATTCACGCCTTCTCCACTAAATTGAACTTCTATGCCCACTTCTGCAAAAGCCATTTTGATAAAATCACGAACCGTGGTCGTAATGCCTGTGGCAATAACAAAGTCTTCTGGTTTCTCTTGTTGCAAAATTAACCACATCGCTTCCACATAATCTTTGGCATGACCCCAATCCCGCTTGGCATCTAAATTTCCTAAATAAATTTTATCTTGTTGGCCTAACGCAATCTGAGAAACCCCTCGCGTAATTTTACGCGTCACAAAAGTCTCTCCACGTAAAGGCGACTCATGATTAAACAATATTCCATTCACCGCAAACATACCATAGGCCTCCCGGTAATTGACCGTAATCCAATAGCCATACATCTTCGCAACGGCATAGGGAGAACGCGGATAAAACGGCGTTTTTTCCGACTGGGGAACCTCCTGCACCAAACCATATAATTCCGACGTAGACGCCTGATAAATTTTTGTCTTTTTCGTCAGGCCCAACAAACGAACGGCCTCTAAAACACGAAGTGTTCCTATTCCATCTACTTGAGCCGTGTATTCGGGCTCATCAAAAGAAACCCTAACATGGGACATCGCGCCCAGATTATAAATCTCATCCGGTTGCACATCTTGAATAATGCGTATGATATTGGTAGAATCACTTAAATCCCCATAATGCAAGTGAAAATTGGACGAATCCACATGTGGATCTTCATATATATGATCTATTCTACCCGTATTGATCAAGGAGCTTCTTCGCTTAATTCCATGCACCACATATCCTTTAGACAATAATAATTCGGCTAAATAAGCACCGTCTTGACCTGTAATACCTGTAACAAGTGCTATCTTTTGTTTTTGAGACATATAAAATAAATTAAATTGAGGCCAAAAAATTAGCGCGCCTCATGATATCAGGGGCAAAATTACAAAAAATAGCAGAGCGACACAATCAAATTTATTTAATGGGCCGCCTCCATAAAACGCTATGTATATAATTCCAAAATGGCCGCCCCGTGTTTCGCAAAAATTTGCTTCCGCTTTAATTTTAACGTGGGCGTAATCTCCCCGTCTGAAATCGTAAATAATCGTGGTAGCAAAACAAATTTCTTTACTTGCTCATATTGGGCCACAGAAGCCATCGTCATCAATACCTCTTCTTCCATTTTAGCCACGACTTTTTTGTTGGCAATCATTTCCTGTGGCGAACTTGCCTCTATTTCTTGTTGCTTACACCAAACGCCTAAGGCTGTAAATTCTGGAATAATCAAAGCCGAAGGAAACTTTTGTCCTTCGCCTGTCACCATACATTGTTCGATAAAGGATGATTCCTTTAATTTATTTTCAACCAATTGAGGTGCCACATATTTTCCCCCCGACGTTTTAAAAATCTCTTTCTTTCGATCCGTAATTTTTAAATATTTTCCTTCTACCATGATACCTATATCGCCCGTATGGAACCAGCCGTCCTTGTCAATCGCCTCGGCTGTTGCCTCCGGATTTTTATAATACCCTGGCATGATCGAGTCTCCTTTGGCTAAAATCTCCCCATCTTCGGCAATTTTCACTTCCACACAATCTAAAACAGAACCCACGCAACCCACCTGAAAATCTGGTGGATTTACCTTAGAGATCGATATAATTGGCGATGTTTCCGTTAATCCATACCCCTCAGAAATAGGGATTCCAGCTGCCCAAAACACCCGAGATAAGCGCGGTTGTAAAGCTGCAGATCCCGAAGCGATTAATCTCACTCGGCCCCCAAGAGCCTCTTTCCATTTGCTAAAAATCAATTTTCGATAAAGCCCAAGCTTGATCGAATCGATTAATCCCAATTTTTTCATGGGATCATAGCTTAAGCCAAACTCAATCGCTCCAAAAAACAACGTTCTTTTGATTCCTGTAAGCTCATTACCTTTCGCCATGATTTTATCATAAATCTTTTCTAATAATCTTGGCACAGAAGTAAACATGGTTGGCCGAACTTCTCTGATGTTATCGCCAATCGTTTCCATGCTCTCGGCATAATAGGTTGAAGCCCGATAAAACAAATAAACATAAATCGTCGTGCGCTCATAAATATGGCATAATGGCAAAAAGCTCAAGGTCCTGTCGCCATCCATCAATCCAAAATAATTTCCTCGGTCAGTGGATTTAATATTGCTGACAATATTATGATGCGTCAACATAACGCCCTTCGGTCTGCCAGTCGTTCCTGAGGTATAAATTAAGGTCAATAAGTCTTCTGGCTTCACAGCATCCATCAGATTTTGCAAAATGCTTGCATCTTTTCCCTCGCCCTTTTCTTTCACTAACGACCACGATTTCGCTCCCTCAACGGGATCAAACGTAAAAATCTCTTTAATACTTTTGTTTTTCTTTGAGGCTTCTTTTGCTTTAAAATGTAAATCTTCCCCCTCGACAAACACAAATTTTACTTCGGCATTTTCAAAGATAAATTCATAATCTTCAATCGTAATGGTCGGGTATATAGGCACCGTTACCCCTCCTATAATTTGTGTGGCAAAATCAACAAAATTCCAGTGGGGCCTATTTCCAGAAATGATGGCAACCTTTTCTCCAGGTTTTAAACCCAGTTCTAATAAGCCCAAGGCTAGGCTACGAATGTTTTCTAATGTTTCTGCACTTGAATATTTTCTCCAATCTCCATCTCGCTTTTGACAAAATAAATCAGGAATTTGCTGGGTTTCAAGGGGTTTTAACAAATCGAAAACCCGGGTGAAGTTGTGGTTTATTGACATAGTTTAAATAGTTTGTGAGTCAAAGTTAATGGTTTGTGCCGAACCAAAATAGTACTATTAAATTATTTTTTTGCATTGTTCAATATCGCCCGCACATCGCTTAAGTGTAAACTGCTAGGGTATTGTTTTATAAACAAAAAAAATGGCTCGCTATTGGCCGTATCGCTTAATGTCAAAAAATAAAATAAAGCATCATCACCATAAATATCTTCCGGAAACTTTTTAAAAATCTCCCAATACATTTCTTTGGCAAGCGCATTCTCACCTTTTTGTCTAGCTCGCGTTGCCCCGAGATATAAAATATCATCTTGTAAACTTTCCTGTTTATTTTGACCCATAACAAGAACTAACAAAGAATCTCCTTCCGCCCATCTTTTTTGATCATACATAAATCGGATGTTGGCATATTTTTTCAAACCCACCTCTAACGAGTCTATTCCCGTATTATCTTCAATTAATAAGCTTAATTCCAAAGCATCGTTGGCAATCTCTCTTTGCGTTCCTTGCTTTAAAATATCTGCGAGCTCTTTGGCTAATTCAAAATCACCGGTATAAAAATACAATTTTGCCGTTTTAATTTTCGCTTCATAGGCCAACGGTGAATCTTTTACTTGTTTTTCAACTTGGGCATATTGAATTAAAGCGTCATACTTTTTGCCTTTATATGTTAGGATATCTCCAAGTTCTAATTTCATTTGGGCTTGTAAATCAACATCGTTTTGAGTCAATAAAATCCCTTTATTTAAAACCAAAACAGCAGAATCTAATTGCTTGAGCTGATAGGCATACAATTTGGCCTCTTGCCAATAAGAACTCATTAAGATGGCATTATCCCCTTGTTCGCTTCTTAATTTTTGATACGCATTAATTAGATTTATAACTTCCCCAACTTCTGGCTTTTCTTTTCCTAAAACCACTTGTTCTCGTGCGGCTATAGACATTTGTTGCCAACGTGACTTTTGATTTGAACTAGGATAAGTCTTTATTAAATAATCTAAAATGTTACTTGCTAACGACCATTGCTGGCTTTGAAAAATGTAGGTGGCAAATTCCAAAAGTCGCTTGCCTTGCTCATTTTTAAATCGCATATCCAAAGCCCTTCGCTGATTCCAAGCCTTATCCCAATTTCCGTCAAATATATAGCCGCTAACCAATAACTCGATAAAATTAAGATCATTAGGAAATTGTTGGATTTTTTGAATAAATAAGCGTTCTATTTCAGCAAAAGGAATTTGTTCTTCATATAATTTGTAAACAAATTGCTGCGCTAAAGATAAGTCCCCTTTTTTTAATAAGTTATCCACATTCTTTCCACATTCATCAAGCCATATTGATGCTAAATTATCTTCAATAAATAAATTATAGGCATTATTTGTAAATAAATCACCATTAATTACGTGGTCATTCATAAATTCACTCATTAATTTAAATCGCTTTTTTTGGTTTTTAATTAATTGAATGGATTTAAACTCAGATTTGAATTTTTGATTGGATGTAGAATCTTGAACAATCAAATGATTATCAAGACCAAAGACTTGGTTTAAAATAAGACAGAAAAAGAAACACTTTATCCACATAGTCTAATTAAAAGAAATAAAATTTTAAATATATCTTTTTTGTTCTTCATTATTGATGTCTGTGGATAAGTGGATAAGTTTAAAATAGCTTTTCAACTATCAGATAATTAAACACTTATATTTTGTAATTCTATTTTTGCTAAGTGGATAAGTTTTCATTTGTGTGTGGATAAGTGATTAGTTATCCACAAGCGCACAGTTAAATTTTATTTATACACAATTAGATTTAAATTTTGTGGATAACATGTGTGCAATTCGGGCACTTATCCACTTAGTTTTGGGTACTTATCAACAAGTCTGTAATTTGAAAATTGGCTTTTAATTTGACTTTTCCTTCTAAATAAAACACGCTTTCGGGCTTAGTTTTTAATAGAAAATTGCCAATATCTTTATATCCATTTTTATTTTTGTCTTCTATGGCCCTAATGATATAGACTCCGGGCTCGACATGTAAAAAATTAAATTTTTGGCTTGTGTTTTGTTCGTATAAGACTTGCATATTAGCGGCAGTCAGAAGCTGAACAATATAGTTATTGGCCCGATCGCCAACCTTGCCCTCTATGCTCCCGTATTCCTCTAAATCTTGAAATTGAAAGGCTTGTTTTTGCACGTCGCTGGAATCGTTTTCGACACTGATGAATGCCCCCTTTTCTAGGTTGAGCAAGAATTTCTCTCTATAGGGCAAAAATGATCGCTTAATGGTCAATTGGTTTGAATATTTGTTCCACATGTACGCTTCATCGGGTAGCGTGATGGTTTCGTTTTCTTCAGTTATAAATTGGACACGTTTGCTATCCCAAGAAACAACAGGCTTAGGAAAGCCTAGAACTAACGAATCCTCAGGAGAAACGTATTTTCCTTGAGCCGGCAGATAACTTACCTGTAAGGTTGTTCGGGTAGGCTTTTCTTTTTTATTTAGCTCTCGGAATTTTACTTTTAAGGGAATTTTAATTTTTCTATTTAGCGAGTCTGTCACGTTGGCACTCAGGAACAACGTATCTTTTGCCTCCTGGTTTTTCACATAAATGCGTATGTTTTTATCCCCTTCTATCTGATAGATCAAGTCTTTTTTATTTTCTAATTCTAGGTCCTTAATTCCTCGACTCATCTCATATAAAATCGTTTTTGCGGTACTCGTTATTTTGGTGATTTTTAAAGGATCAAGGTTCTGAAGCGTAATAGAAAAGTTTTTTGTTTCATTTTTGTTTAGTGTGAAAAATGACTCGCTCATAAAATCTACAGGCTCCTTGTTTGAGTTGTATAAAAGGTTATTATTTCCGTCTATAAATGCGGCCATATAATATTTGCCTTCTGCCAAATTTTCTAGTGTGTATATCCCGGAGGTATCCGTTTTAGTGAAATAATAAGGCTTTGCCTTGTCTATTCGAAGCGTGTCATTATAAGGATATAGTCCGACCAAAATATTTTCAAAAGCTTTATTTTGTTCGACCGATTTAATTTTACCTGTAATACTAAGGGAATCAATCGTGTTTGACGTGCTAAATACGAGCTTGATATTTTTGCCAATATTTCTTTCCGACATATCCTCAATTGAATTTCTAAAATTGAACGTGTAAGTTGTTTGATCTTTTAATGCGCTATCTAACAATATACTCAAGCCATTTGGCCTAATGCGAGTTTGATAGGTCCCGATATTGGGAGTTATTAGCAACTCTTGGTTTAGATTTCGAACATTAATGAATTCATTAAAGCTTAGTTCCAATTTTGTCCCCTTGTAATTTTTACTTTTATTGAGCGGAATCGAGGTAATTAATTTAGGCGCGAGCGTATCTTTTTTCCCACCTGGAGGACTAGCCATCTGTGCGCAACTTTGAATGATTAATAAAGTCGCGATAAATAAAAAGAAAAGGAGAACAAGCTGTTTGCTTCTAAGTTCAGACATGCTCAAAAATATATAAATTACTTGAATAATTTCCTTTGCCAACATATGCGCTTATGTTGGACCACAGGCCAATAATAAACGAACTGATAATTTTCTTATTACCGGTTTTGTATTGATGGCTTAATAATGAAATATAAAAGCTGTCAAAAATCTGTCCCCTTGTTGATTTTAATTTGAATCCATATTTTTTAGCTAAGAACGTGATCGTATTTGGTTCGAAATGATAGATATGCCGGGGTACATCATAAGCGGCCCAATACTCCTTAAAATAGCCAGCGTCAAAACTAGCAGCATCGGGTAATGCTAAAATTAAGACGCCATTTTGCACGATTCGAGAGGCAAAGAATTTGAAATATTCGTCAAGTTCATACACGTGTTCCAATACATGCCAAAGAGAAATTAAATCAAACTTTTCATCTTTAGGAATGTTTTTAATGGAGGAATAAATGTCGATACCTAGCTTTGACTCAGCTCTAGCGGCAGTTACAGGATCTAATTCCATTCCGCTTATTTTCCATCCGGCTTTTTGACATGCGTGGAGAAAGTGTCCATTTCCACAACCGATATCTAAAAGCTCAAGGTTCCCCCTTTTCTCTTTTTCGATCCAGCGCGTTTTTTGTTTTAGCGTAAAATTTCTAACGATGTGGTATAGCTTATTGATGATTCCTTCTTGGGTATCGCTATGTGAAATGTAATTTTCTGAGGTATAATATGGGCTCGCTTCGGTAGCGCTTGGCCTAGGATTTGTAAACAGCAATTGGCATGCGTCACAACGCGTGATTTCAAACCTTTCTTTAGAGACGGTATAATCTTTTGCCGCTAAAAAAGCCAATAATTTTGTTTCGCCGCAAGCGGGACAGGAGCTTAGTTTTTCCATCTTTATCGACCCATAAACAAAAGTAAAATAGAAACATCGGAGGCCGAAACCCCAGAAATCCGACTCGCTTGGCCTATGGTTTCTGGCCTTATTGCTTTCAATTTTATTCTTGACTCAGTTGACAACGTTTTGATTTTATCATAATCAAAAAGGGTAGGAATAGATAAGCCTTCCATGGTTTTCATTTTGTCGACCATGAGTCTTTCTTTTTCGATATAGCTTTCATATTTTACGATGATTTCTACCTGTTCCAATTCTTCATTGGTATACCCGTTTTTCAGGTCTTTAAAATTTTCATTCGTCAGTAAAGCTTCAAAACTCAAATCAGAACGCCTTAATAAATTGACCAAGGGTGTGCCTTCTCGGATAGGCGAACTTTGATTATTTTCAAGCCAATCATTTATATTTTCAGGTCGAATTTTAATCGATTTTATTTCATTCATTAGGGCAGCGACATTCGATTTTTTCTGAACAAATCGATCCATTCTTTTTTGGGTTGCTAGACCCAGTTTATACCCTTTGTCGGTTAATCGCTCATCCGCATTGTCTTGTCTGAGCAAGGTTCTAAATTCGGCTCTTGACGTAAACATGCGGTAGGGTTCATCCGTACCTTTGTTGATCAAGTCGTCGATCAACACGCCGATGTATGCATCAGACCTGGATAACGTAAAGGGATCTAGCTGATGTGTTTTTTGATGGGCATTAATTCCCGCCATGAGTCCTTGGCATGCCGCTTCTTCATATCCAGTGGTCCCATTAATTTGGCCAGCAAAAAACAGGCCACTAATTTTTTTTGTTTCCAGCGTCGACTTTAATTGCGTCGGCGGGAAGTAGTCATATTCAATGGCATATCCCGGTCTAAACATTTTGGCTTTTTCAAACCCAGGAATTAATCGGATTGCCTCAAATTGTATTTCTTCGGGAAGAGAAGTCGAAAAGCCATTGACATAAATTTCGACCGTTTTCCAACCCTCGGGTTCCACAAATATTTGATGACTCTCTTTATCTGCGAAGCGATTAATCTTATCTTCGACCGATGGGCAGTAACGCGGCCCCAGTCCTTTGATTCTTCCCGCAAACATCGGGGATTTGTCAAAGCCTTTTCGCAAGGCCTCATGAACTTTTAAATTGGTATGGGTGATCCAGCAAGAGCGCTGTTCTTTTATATGAGTTTCGCTTAAATATGAAAAAGAACTCGGGTTTTCATCCCCCTTTTGCTCTTCCATTGCAGCATAATCTAAGCTTCTCCCGTCTACCCTTGGCGGCGTGCCTGTCTTCATTCTCCCTGACTCAAATCCCAAGGCAAGCAATTGTTCGGTAAGTCCGATCGCCATAGGCTCAGCCATTCTTCCGCCCCCAAAATTCTTTTCGCCGATATGGATCAGCCCATTTAAAAAAGTCCCATTCGTTAGCACGACACTTGGTGCCAAATAACTCATTCCCATGCGGGTCTTTACTCCTTTAATTTCATTATTTTCGACGATGATTTGTTGGACTGAGTCTTGCCAAAAATCGACATTTTTATTTTCTTCTAAGGCCCAACGCCACTCCTCCGCAAATCGCATTCGGTCCGACTGACATCTAGGCGACCACATGGCCGGACCCTTTGACCGATTGAGCATTCGGAATTGGATCATGGTTTTATCAGAGATGATTCCAGACATTCCTCCCAACGCATCGATTTCTCGCACGATCTGACCTTTGGCGACACCGCCCATAGCTGGATTGCAGGACATTTGCGCTATCGTTTGCATGTTCATGGTAATGAGCAATACGCGCGAGCCCATTTGTGCCGCCGCATGTGCCGCCTCACAACCCGCGTGTCCCGCTCCTACTACTATGACGTCGTATGTATTTTGCATGCAAGTTTATTTGGGTGTTTCACGTGAAACACTTAAGGGATTAATATGTTTGTAAGGTGTTCGTTTTCCTTTTTACTCATTAATTCTTTCTGGGCTTTGCCTTTGTCTTTATAGCCGATAAGATGCAATAATCCATGTACCATAACCCTCTTTAATTCCGAGGACTCGGTGTCAAATTTTAGGGCATTTTCGCGAACCCTTTCAACGGAAATAAAAATATCTCCCTCAAGAATGCTAGGATCCTCCGAATTATCAAACGTGACAATATCTGTTAACGTGTCGTGCCCTAAATATTTTTGATTGATGTCCAACAAATAAGCGTCTGAACAAAAAATATAATTCAGCCCCCCTATTTTAAAGCCCTCGACTTTAGCCACATCTTTCAGCCAAGCCTTGTGTTTTAGCTTTTCCTTCAGCTTAAATGTTATATCTTCTGTTAAGAACGCGATCATATGTATTTTTGAAACTACGAATTTACGAAAAAGCATCTTCGAAATGCTCAATTTTGATTGCTTGTGGGTAAAAATTAACTGAAATCGCATCAAAACGGACCTCTTTGTGCCAATTATTTTCAATTTGGTACGCATCGGCAGCCTGAAATAACATATGCTTTTTATGTTCGCCTATGCTATCTTCTGGATTTCCGTGAAATGTTTTTTGTAAAGACTTCACTTCAACAAAAACCAAGAAAATGCCAATTTGTCCAATGATATCGACCTCCGCCCTGCCGGACCTATAATTTTTCTCAAGAATTAGATAGCCCATGTTCGCTAAATATCGGGCCGCTAGCCTTTCCGCCTTTTGCCCCTGCTTTAAATGTTTCACCATTCTCGTATATTTGTTTTGGTCAAAGTACGAGCTTTGTTTTTAAGATCAGAAGTGTTTAGCCCCATATGTACCATCAGAATAAAAAAGTCCAAGTTATTGATTTAAATCTTGTGCCCTACCAAGAAGCGTGGGATATGCAGGAAAGGCTAATGTCGGATATATCTGATATTAAATTGGCTAACAGGAACTTAGCTCAGCACGATCTAGTCACGACGCCCAACTACCTTTTGTTCTGCGAACACCCCCATGTGTATACGCTAGGGAAGAGTGGCGACCCCTCACACCTTTTGATGCGAGAAGAGTTTTTGCACACGATTAATGCGACGTTTTTCAAAACAAATCGAGGAGGAGACATTACGTATCACGGACCAGGCCAACTCGTGGGCTATCCTATTTTTGACTTAGAGAATTTTTATACCGATATCCACCTCTATTTACGCATGCTAGAAGAAGCCATTATTCTTACCTGCCAAGATTATGGCTTGGTCGCAGGCAGAATTCATGGGCTAACCGGTGTTTGGATTAATCATGAATCAGACCAAGCAAGAAAAATTTGCGCCTTTGGTGTAAAAGCTTCCCGTTGGATTAGCATGCATGGATTTGCATTTAATATCAAGCCCGACCTGTCCTATTTTTCTCATATTGTACCCTGCGGAATATCCGAAAAAGGGGTAACGTCTTTAAGCCAAGAATTAGGCGCCGCCGTCAATGAGTTAGAGGCAAAAGAGATTGTTTTGAGCCACCTTAGCGCATTGTTTGGGTTTGAAATCATTCGCGTTCCACGTGAAACCTTAGGACAAATTAATTCACCAACCCGTTCCACGTGAAACAAAAATGGAGACTATAAAGAACTTTAAAAATACTTTATTCATTGATATCGAAACAGTCAGTGGATCCGATAATTTTTCCTCTATTTCAGATAGAATGAAAGATTTTTGGATAAAAAAAGCGAAGAATTTGGCTAATCCGGCCAATGTTTCTTTGGAGGAAATGTATTTTGAGCGGGCTGCATTGTATGCTGAGTTTGGAAAAATCATTGTGGTGGGGATGGGATTTTTGTTTGTCAATAAGCAAGGTGAAATGTCGCTGAAGGTTAAGACCATCGCGAATGCAGACGAAAAAGTTTTGCTGCAAGAGTTCATTGTCTTTATCAATAAAACCTATAAATCTAGGGAGCTGACGTTAGTGGCTCATAATGGAAAAGAATTCGACTTTCCTTATTTATGTAGGAGAATGCTGGTGAATGGACTAGAAATACCAAAATCATTGCAATTACAAGGCAAAAAGCCTTGGGAGATTATACACCAAGACACCATGGAAATGTGGAAGTTTGGGGATCGAAGATCTTACAGTTCTTTGGAATTATTGGCCGAATTAATGGGGATAGAAGGTGCAAAAATGGATCTTTCCGGCGACCGCGTAAACCATGTTTTTTATAAGGAAAATGGTTTAGCGCGGATAGCGGCTTATTGTGGGGACGATGTAATCATTGTGGCCCAACTATACCTACGGTTTCATTTCCTGCGGATTGTTGAGCCACAGAATATAGAAAAGCTGTAATTCTTATAGTATTTTAGCTGGATTTCCGAACACTCGCTTGCCAGCCGGTATATTTTCTATTACTACGCTTCCCGCTCCTACGGTTGACCCTTTGCCAACAGTCAAACTTCCAACGATAGTTGAGCCGATACCAATAAATACACTCTTGTCAATTTTAGCTCCTTTGCCGATGGTAGATCCTGCGCCTATTTGAGAAAATTCTTCGATGATTACGCCTGTCTCAAGTGTTACGCCAGGGCCAATGATTACATTGTCTGCTATTTTTGTTTCAGGTGATATGATGGAGCCTGCGCCGATATAAATTCCATAAGACAAACTCTTTACATTGGCGATTAATGCGTTTGGGTGGATAGCATTAACTGGTTTTGTTTTTCGATCTTCTTCTATGGTTTCTATCATTTTTTTCCTTTCAATTGGGTTTTCTAGGGCAACAAATACGCCACAGGTTTTACCAATTAAATCCCAATACGTATTCTCTTCTGTGTTTCCCAAAACAGGAATTTCACCTATTTCTGTTCCTTGTTTTTTGGGGTCATCGTCCAAAAATCCGTAAATAACTACGTTGTTGATTTGTAATATATGAGCCACTTCTATGGCAAAAGGATTTACGCCAATAATAATTACGGGTAATGATGTCATCTCTATTTATTTATTTTATTTGTGTAATCGGTTAAATCAAAAACAGTTTGTTGGTCAAATGTCATTTTTAAGGAGGTATAATTTTTTCCTTTTTCAAGGTATTGAAGGTCGCTTAATTGATAATCACTTGCGTCAATTTCAATTAATCCTGAGTAAATGTCTAAGTCGCCTATTTCCTCTAATGTCCACATAAAAGCTATTTTACCATCGATATATTCTTCGCTGATATTCAGCCCTATGTCTGCCCTTATGGAGGTGTCGTTTTTTCTTAATGGTGCATTTAATAGTTTAATATCAAAGATGTTTCTTTCATTGGTTAGCAAAGATTCATAGGTTGATAAGTCTTCGCTTTTCCATTCCTCGGTGGCTATTGCATAAAAGGCATCTAGCAATAAACAGGCAGTTGTTTTTCTTAAGGATTGCTTCTCTAAATCCCAACCAGCACCCCCAGATTCTAATAAGATTAGGCCAAAGTTTTGTCCTTGAAAATAATCGCCAAAAGCTCTGGTGTTATATTCATCCGTCCATTTGGCAATTTTATTAGGATAAATTTTCTCAACAATTTGCGTTAATCTATTGGCTAATTTTCCCGATCGCAAGCGCGAGTCTGTCCATGTTCCGGATTCATCTCCTGTTGTGGAAAGTAATGCTATGTGTGTTTGATGTGGCGTATTTCCCACAGAATATAATCGATGCTGATCGTGTAGATTAAAGGAAAAAGTCGGATTAATTTGATGCGCCCAATCGTGTAAAATTTTCGCTTCGGGAGAGTTTAATTTGCGCGCATCTCGGTTCATGTCTATGCCTAATGCAGTTTCTCTTGTCCACCTTTCGGCCCCGTCTGCATTTAATCTGGGTATGACAAATAAGGTTATTTTCTGATGCAATATTTCCCTTAATTCAGTAAAGTTATCCCCCTTCTTAGATAAAAAAAGAAAAATATCAGCTAATGCCATCGTAGCCGTTGCTTCATCGCCATGCATTTGTGACCATGCGCAAATATGTATAGGCCCTGTGCCAAATTTTACTTGGTGTATTGGTTTTCCTTCATATGTGTTGCCAATTTCTGATACAGTCAATGCTGGGTTATTCTTCCATTCATCGATTAATTGTAACCACAGATCATAGGAGAAAGCTCGTTCTTTAATTCGAGTCTCCTTGAAGGAATCATAATAGTTTTCAATATTTTTATACATTATTGATAGGGTGTTTTGGGGATCCATTTGGCAACCATTTGAGATTTAAATAAACCCGTATTTCCTGATATATACATGACGAGGCAAGTTACGATTAAATAACATGCCCAAGCAGATGGACCAAAAAGTTCAATTCCTAAGCACAATCCAGTGATCGGAGTTTTTGTTAATCCACAGTATAAACACACAAAGCCAAGAGCAGCTAAAAATGCATGGGGCAATTTGATCCATTCAGAAAGCGCCGATGTTGCATGAGAGCCAATTAAAAATAATGGGGTTGCCTCGCCTCCTTTAAAACCTAAGGCAAGGCTTAGGGTAGTTGCAATTAATTTGGACCCGGCAAACTCTATATTTGATGTATGTTGAAATGCTTGTAATAAATATTCTGATCCCAAACCAATACTAGATTTGAAGAAAGGAATTTGAAATAAGACGAAGAGAATCAATCCTGCAATGAGCCCTTTGAGAATCGCTTGTCTGGGCAATTGTACAAGCAATTTTGAAATATTCGATTCTAAGCGCTTATAAAGTAGTCCTATTATACCTAAAAATAGGCCTATAATGATCAGTTTAGCCCAAAATAGCATTGAAATTTGAGGTAAAAATACATGGGGGTAAAACAGATGTTTTGTACCCCACGCGCGTAAACTGATGAAATTCGCTAAAAAAGAAGCGGAAATGCAAGCAATTAGGGAAGGCCAATGAATTTTTCCCACCGTTCTGATTTCTAGTCCAAAAAAACAACCGGCCAAGGGAGTTCCAAAAACAGAGGAAAATCCAGCGGCCATTCCGGCTCGAATCCAAATGGATTTTTCTTGCGGGGAACAATTCAATTTTTGTAATGTTAGTTGGGCCACATTCCCTCCAAATAAAACGGCGGTTCCTTCTCGGCCTACGGATGCCCCGACCAATTGACTTAACCAGGTACTTGCAATAGCATAGATTCCCGAAATTCCCGGTTGTGTATTAATGTTTATTTTGTCGTCATTTATTTGAGTGACTAAATCATTGGCACTCCCATTGGAAAAAGTAAAGCCGTATGATTTAATGACATGGAAAAAGATTCCTACCAGCGGAAGGCCATATAAAAGCCAAGGTGCTTCGCCTCGAATCCAAACGATTTGTTCTAATCCCCAAAGAAAGAGAGACGACATGGATCCTACTAGAATAGAAATGCTTACTAAAATCCCCAACCTTGTAATCAGATAGATAGGTTTTAATTCCACAGGGTAAATTTTGTTTCAAAGGTAAGAATATTATTTTCCCTACCTTTGCAAAATTAAATAAAGCCAATTCTAATGAGTGAATTTTTACGTTTGGGATTGAATCCACAATTGCAACGTGCTTGTGACGTGGTTGGATATTCTTTACCGACCCCCATTCAGGAGAAGGCGATACCCTTGTTATTGCAGGGGCATGACGTGTTGGGAATAGCTCAAACGGGAACAGGGAAGACGGCGGCTTATGCTTTGCCGATATTAATGCGATGTAAATATGCCCAGGGGAGCTTGCCAAGAGCCCTTATTTTAGCCCCAACTCGCGAACTTGTCATGCAAATTCACGAAGTCATGGTGGGTTTGGCGCAGTTTACCGACTTAAGAATATTAGCTCTTTATGGTGGCCTAGGCCCCAAAACACAGATTCAAACTTTAGAAGCCGGTGTAGATATTTTAGTTTCAACCCCTGGTCGATTTTTAGAATTATATCGTAAAGAGGCCATTGGTACCAAAGATTTGAAATACCTGATTTTAGATGAGGCAGATAAAATGATGGACATGGGTTTTATGCCTCAAATCCGTCAAATTTTAGAAAAAATACCCTATAAAAAACGACAAAATGGCTTATTTTCAGCGACTTTTCCTGAGAAAGTAGAGAATCTTTCCCATGAGTTTTTGGAGTTTCCACATAAGATAGAAGTGACACCACAAGCTACTCCGGCAAGCCAAGTCACACAATTTGTCTATGAGGCACAAAATGTGCAAACCAAATTAAATGCGTTAAAATATTTCTTGCAAAATCCTCATTTTGAGCGAGTTATGATATTTTGCAGGAGTAAAGATATCGTCAACCAGGTAGAAAAATATTTAAGTTTTACGGTAGTTCCTGTAGATCAAATTCGGGTAATACATTCTAATAAAGGTCAAAATACACGCATAAATGCGATGCAGCAATTTAGAGAAGGCAGTATCCGGGTTTTGGTTACGACCGACGTTGCGTCCCGCGGCATCGATATCCCAAAGGTTTCTCATGTGATAAATTTTGATGTACCATTAATTTATGAGGATTATGTGCATCGGATTGGTAGAACGGGTCGTGCAAAACAGGTAGGAGAGTCTATTACTTTTATCACTTTAGCCGAGACATATCATTGGCATAAAATAGAGGAAATCATTCAACAAAAAATTGAAATTACGGTATTGCCAGATGAAATTAAAGTGGAAGAGACACCATTTTTAGAGCATCAAGATATGTTGAGGTCGGTTGACGAGCAGCGAAAAAGAGAAGATCCTAATTTTAAAGGAGCCTTTCATGATAAAAAATGGGTCATTAAGGCGAGGGCCAATGGAAATAAAGCGGCTCTGAAGGGATTAGGCAAAAATGGGTTAACCCGTAGCGGAGCAGTCGCTCAGGGCGGTAAAATTGGGCCTAAAGCCAATGGAAAGGCGGCTACTAAATCAGGTCCGAAGGGTCCGGATCGAAATAATCGACCAGGAAAAAACTCAAAATATAAGACAGCTGCACCAGGAAATAAAAAGAAACGATAGATTTGTGATATGAAAGTTGTAAAATTAATAACACTGTTGATGTTTGTGTCAACATTAGCCTACGCACAAAAGCCGGTTAAATACCAAGTTTTATTTGGAGAAAAGGCATTGCCACAAAAAGACAAGTTGGAGTTAGACCAATTTATAAGCAGTTGTGATGCAAGTTTTGCTTCCAGAAAAGAGGCCGCAAATTTCTTTGCCGAGCGCGCTTGGGAGTTTGTTGCATCAGGTAAATTGGACACAGCGACTTATCGGTTTAACCTAGTTAATGCCCTGGATTCATCTAGCATTGATGCGTATTGGGGATTAGGGGTTATTACTTTTCAGCGAAAGGATTATCCTTTAGCGAAACAATTATTGACCCAAGGATTAATTTCAGATCCAACGCAGGCGCTTTTGCGCATTGACTATGCCATCGTGCTTTTGAGTTGTTATTTAGCAGGAATGGATTGTGGAACATTAGCGGAAGTGGACGCGGAATTGGCTCAGTCTTTGAAAGACGAACCCAAAAATGCAAATGGGTGGATGAAGAGAAGCCAAGTAGCTTTTTATCAAGAAAAGTATGAACTCGCATGGACCTATTTTCACGAATGTAGGACGTTAGATATATTGCAAATGGATTTGAATTTTGGGAGCCAATTGGCTGAAAAAATGCCAGATCCTAAAGGAATTTTTAAATAATGAACGATGGGATTCCGTTCTTTTTTTGCTAAACCTTTTGCGAAAAACGTTGTAAAAAAACACCGTTTAAGTCATCTGAATGCATTAGAGCGACAAGATTATTGGTTGGCTCATCAGTTAAAAAAAGCCGAAAATACTATATTTGGGCAGGCGTTCTCATTTGCCAAAATTCGAAATTATTTAGAATTTAAAGCAATGGTTCCTATCGCTGAATATGAGGATTTAAAATCCTATATCGACGAGATGGCTATGGGGTCAGAAAATATTTTATGGCCAGGAAAGCCAGCGTATTTTGCCAAAACTTCTGGGACTACTTCTGGGGTTAAATACATTCCCATTTCAAAGGAGTCCATGCCTTTTCATATTCAAGGTGCGAGAGACGCTTTATTGCACTATGTTTTTTACAGCGGAAATTCAGCATTTTTAGATCGGAAATTGATTTTTTTGTCGGGCTCTCCTGTATTGGATAATAAAAATGGGATACCTGCTGGCCGACTATCGGGCATCGTAAATCATCATGTTCCTCATTATTTAAGAGGAAATCAATTGCCCGCTTATCAGACAAATTGCATCGAAGATTGGGAGGAAAAGCTTGCCGCCATCGTTCAGGAGACCTATACCCAACGGATGGGATTAATTTCAGGGATTCCTCCTTGGGTTCAGATGTATTTTGATCGACTGGAGGAGTTGACCGGCCAAAAAGTAGGGGATTTATTTCCTGATTTCCAATTATTTGTTACCGGCGGGGTCAATTTTGAACCCTATAGGCAAAAATTAATGTCGTCTATAGGCAGAGAAGTGGACGTTCTTGAAACCTATCCAGCCTCTGAGGGCTTTATTGCTTTCCAAGACTCAAGCGGGGAGGAGGGTTTATTGCTCAATGTAGATGGAGGAATTTTTTATGAGTTTGTTCCCACGGATACGTATTTTTCGGCCCAACCTAAAAGAATGTGTTTAGCCGAAGTGGAGTTGGGAGTTAATTATGCACTTTTATTAACAACAAATGCTGGCCTTTGGGCCTATTCCATTGGCGATACAGTCAAATTTGTATCCTTACATCCCTATCGGATTATTGTCACAGGTAGGATTAAACATTTTATTTCTGCTTTTGGCGAACATGTTATTTCGGAGGAAGTGGAGAGGGCAATGAAAGCAGCTTTAACGGCATGTCCAGAGGCTAATATTGTGGAGTTTACGCTGGCCCCTCAAATAAATCCTGCCCCCGGAGAGCTTCCTTATCATGAATGGCTTGTTGAGTTTTCGAAGAAACCGAAAAACATGTCGGCTTTTAAAGAGGCTTTGGAAAAATCCATGCAGCAACAAAATATTTATTACAAAGATTTGATTGTCGGCGGTATTTTGCAAGCGCTAGTTTTAAACCCGTTGAAAAAAAACGCGTTTATTAATTACATGAAATCGGAGGGGAAATTAGGCGGACAAAATAAGGTTCCTCGACTGTCCAATGATCGCCTTATCGCAGATAAATTAAGCTAATTTTATAATTTTTGACCCAAAATAGTCATCACAATGACTAGTATGCAGGCGCTTAACGCAGGGATTCCCATAGTACATAATAGACCAACCCAAAGAGCCAAGTAGATCGGGTAGGTAAACAATAAGGCGGCAAAAAGCACGGAGTCAAAAAATACCGTATTTTTAAATTTTAGGTCAACGCAATATTCAATCAATCGATAATAGGGAAGATGGAAGTAATAGGTAAAATCATGTGAAACATATGTTTTTTCAATAGGAAGATGTATATTTTTCGACATTTCTTGAAATACGCCCTTGTTGAAAACTAAGCGATCACTCGATTCAATAATGGGCGTTATAGACTCAATTTCAGAGATTTTTATGTTCACACTTTTGCCAATTCCTCGAAAAGAATTATAGGCGATTCCGATGACATGAACTTTGGGAAAAATGTCAAGTGCGTGGAGTGTTTCTAAAATTCTAGAGGCGCCTTTTTTAAAGGGTTGTAACTCATGTGTATTTAAACAGATGCCTTCTATAAAGATTAAAACAGCACCACCATGCGAAATGATATCAACGGATTCTTGAAATGTGTGGCTATTTCTGTGCAAATGTTCCTTCCCTTCTCTTGCTCTAAAAACGGGAATCATGCCAATGGAGCGAAGTAAGTATCCAAAAATTGGGTTTTGAAAAACATCTCCTCGTGCCAAAAAATGAATTTTTCTTTGATAAAAGGCGCCAATAATGACTGCATCTAAAAATGAATTAGGGTGGTTGGCCACGATTAAAAGCGGACCTTGAGAATTTAAATATCGCTGATTCGCGATGTTTACTTTGGGACAAAATATCCTTAGCGCAAGCTTTACCCAAAATTTTAAAAAATAAACCACCTGATAAAATTTAAGTAAAATCTAAATAATAATAACGCTTTGTGCAACGTGCATAATTAGCTTAAATTTATAGGAATATTTTTAAAGGATGGAAAAAATTGTAAAACAGCTTGTAGAATTGTCAACTTACATACCTCAATCCGATAGGCAAAATGAGGCAGTTTCAAAAGCAAGCATCGGCTGGCAAATAGACCATTCTTTAAGGGTAATAAATCAAGTTATTACGGCTTTAATTCGTTCCAATCCAGCGGAATATAAGCCTAAATTTAATTGGCGCAAATCCTACATATTTTTCACAAAGAAAATACCTAGGGGTAAAGTGCGTGCCCCTAAAGGGATTTTGCCCACTGAAGAAATCACAGAATTGAGTTTAATTTCAAGTATTGAACAAGCACACAAAAACATAGGCTTATTAGGGAACTGTGCTCCAAACCACTTTTTTGTCCATCCCTTTTTTGGGCAGGTAAATGTTCAAGATACGATCGTTTTTATTGAGGTTCATACGGAACATCATTTGAAAATTATAAGAGATATTTGTAAATAATAATTTTTAGAAAGTGCAAATTTTTAATTAGGTCTAACCCAATTTTTAACCTTAAATGTCCAATGCATTTTGAATTCAGCAACGACAATTCCCTCCGAATTTTTACCTAAGGAAAGACAAGTGATTTTAGTGCTTTCTCCTGTTCTGATGGCTTCTTCTACCGCCATTTCTATTTCTTTTCCTTGGTCGCAGCTGAATAATATAACCCCTGTGGCCTTTTTTAAAAATGCCGCCTCCATGCCTTCCACCAGCATGCTGACCTTGGGGGATCTTTGGTATACTTGCGAGATGGCTAGCATCCCGCTACACATTTCCGCCGCCATTGCTTCTACTGCAAAGTACATGGATCGGAAAGGATTTTGATTAAACCATGAAAGCTTGATGCGAACAACACAAGTCTCAGCATCAAACTGATGGATGCTCAAACCGGCAAAAAAGGCAGAGGAAAGTTTTTGAAATAAAAAAAACTTAAATAGGATGGGACGCGTAATGATGGACTTGAATTTATGAAATGAAGGATTCATATAGTGAAATACAAATTAATTTATAAGGTTTAAAAATTGGATTTTTATTCAGCGAATATAGCCAATTAATTTTCCTTCTACCCGATAATTTCGTAACCTTGCGCTAGATTTATCCAAATCTAAAATTACATCAATAAACGTATATGGCAGATAATAACACATTAAAAGAAGAAGCCCTTCATTACCACGCGAAAGGTAGGCCAGGCAAAATTGAGGTCATTCCATCTAAAGAAACCGCGTCTCAAAAGGATTTGACATTAGCCTATTCGCCAGGAGTTGCGGACCCTTGTTTAGAAATTGCAGCTAATCCAGAAGATATTTATAAGTACACGGCTAAAGGAAATTTGGTTGCTGTAATTTCCAATGGAACCGCTGTTTTGGGCCTTGGAGATATCGGACCCGGAGCAAGTAAACCTGTCATGGAGGGGAAGGGCTTGCTTTTTAAAATCTATGCGGATATCGACGTGTTTGACCTTGAGTTGAACACCAAAAATGTGGATGAATTTGTTCGTACCGTAAAAATTTTAGAGCCAACATTTGGAGGCATAAATTTAGAGGATATTTCTGCGCCGGAATGCTTTGAGATCGAGGAGCGCTTAAAAGCTGAGTTGGATATTCCTGTCATGCATGATGACCAACATGGAACAGCCATCATTAGTGCAGCGGCACTTTTGAACGCCTTAGAAATTATAAAAAAAGATATTTCAAAAGTTAAAATTATCATCAATGGTGCGGGTGCTTCAGCAACTTCCTGTACCCGACTTTATTGTTCCTTGGGTGCGCAAAGAAAAAATATTTTAATGTTTGATTCGAAGGGTTTGATACATCCCATACGGACTAATTTAGATGGCCGGAAAGCCGAATTTGCCAATGATCACTTTTCACCTGAAACAACCTTGACAGAGGCTTTAGTTGGCGCAGATGTATTTGTCGGCCTTTCCAAAGGTGATATTCTAACTGAAGAAATGATTAAGCCGATGGCCAAAGACTGTATCGTTTTTGCGATGGCAAACCCGACGCCTGAGATTGCTTATGATAAAGCCATGCATGCGCGTAAGGATATTATTTTTGCCACAGGTCGGAGCGATTATCCAAATCAAGTTAATAACGTGCTTGGATTTCCATATATTTTTAGAGGGGCGCTCGATGTGCGATCTAAGGTGATCAACGAAGAAATGAAATTAGCCGCCGTGTATGCGTTGGCTGATTTGGCGAAAAAGCCGGTTCCAGATATTGTTAATTTAGCCTATGGACAAGATAATATTGTTTTTGGCAGAGAATATATCATCCCCAAACCCGTAGATCCGCGTCTTTTAATTACCGTTGCCCCAGCAGTGGCTTTGGCGGCGATGAAATCCGGTGTGGCCAAGCATCCCATTGAAAACTGGGAGTCCTATGAACTTCAATTGTCCAAGAGATTAGGCCTAGATAATACGTTGATGAAAGTGATTATCAACAAGGCAAAAACGAAGCCCCAAAGAGTTGTTTTAGCCGATGCCGAAAATCTATCGGTTTTAAAAGCGGCCCAAGAAGTATTACAAGACAAAATCGCAACGCCAATTTTGTTAGGAAATTTGGAGCTAATCCAACAAATTTTAGACGAAAATTCAATTAAGCTACCTGGGGTTGAAATTATAGACCCCTATTTGCTAGTAGCGGATGAAGATAAAGAACGAGCAAATCGCTACAGTGAACTATTGTTTATTCGCCGACAAAGACAAGGTTTAAACAAAGCAGAGGCCCAAAAAATCATTCGAAGAAGGAATTATTTTGGAAGTATGATGGTCAGCACCGGAGATGCTGATGCCATGATTGGCGGAATGAGCCGTAATTATCCAGATACTGTTCGGCCTGCACTGCAAGCGATAGGAAGAAAAGAAGGCGTACAAAAAGTGTCAGGAATGTATATTTTGATGACACGCTTTGGCCCTTTATTTTTAGCGGATACAACCGTAAATTTCAATCCAAGCGCAGAAGAAATAGTTGAGATCGCGGAGTTGTCGGCCAAGCAAGTAGAAAAGTTTAACATCAATCCTCGTATCGCTTTAATTACCTATTCAAATTTTGGAAGTGCCGAAGGCGAGGATGCCAAAAAGATGAAGGCCGCCGTCCAACTATTAAAGCAAAGAAACCCCAATATGATTGTGGATGGTGAAATACAAGCTCATTTGCCTTTTAATAGGGAACTTTTAAAAGAGAATCACCCGTTCAGCGAATTGGCCGAAAAAGGAGCCAATATTTTAATTTTCCCCAATCTATCCTCTTCTAACATTGCCTATAATTTGGTCAAAGAAATAGCAGGAATTGAAAAAATTGGGCCGATTTTATTAGGGCTTAAAAAGCCGGTTCACGTGTTGCAGCTTGGTTCGTCTACAAGAGAAATTGTGAATATGATAGCCATAGCGGTCGTAGATGCCCAAATGAGTAAATAATGATACAAGTAGAAACGCAAATTCAGGCTTTATGAGGTTTTTAACCTATATCCTATTTCTGGTTTCATTTGCCGCGTTTTCACAAAAAAATCTCTACGAAAAAGAGATAGCTACATTTCGTAAAACGCGTATTGATAGCCTAAAACATGAAAATGGCTACCTAAATTTATCTGGCTTATTTTGGTTGAAAGAGGGGGAAAATACCATCGGTTCCGATCAAAAAAATGATTTTGTTTTTCCATCGGAGCATTCAGATTCTTTTTTAGGTAAAATGATGTTGGATAAAGGCATTGTGACTTTTCAGTCACATTTAGCGAATCAAGTATTTAGTATGGGCCGACCCGTATCGCAAGCCATCATCTTTAAAGACTTAAAGCCAGTAGTTTTGGCTCACAAATCTTTGCGTTTTTTTATCCTGAAACGAGGAGATAATTATGCGCTCAGGCTTCGTGATTTAGACGGAGAATATGTGCGGAATTTTAAAGGAATTGACTATTTCTCTATTGATTCTTCTTGGCGAATTATAGCAAAATTTGTACCGACGAAGGGTAAAAAATTACACATTACGGACATTACGGGGCGTAATTATTTGGAGGATACACCCGGGGAATTACATTTTACCATAAAAGGGAAGAAATATATGTTGGAAGCGGGTGGAACAATGGACGAACTTTTCATTGTTTTTGGCGATTTAACAAATAAAAGGTCGACCTATGGTGGCGGTAGATTTTTATATGCCAACGCTCCTGATCAGGAGGGAAATGTTGTTTTAGATTTCAACAAATCGCTTAATCCCCCTTGTGTTTTTACCCCTTTTGCAACCTGCCCATTGCCCACAAAAAAAAATATAATGAAATTGATAGTTGACTCGGGAGAAAAATCAACAGGCTTTTTGAGTCATTGATCAAAGGCCAATTTATTTATTTTTCAAACCAAGCGGCATATTCGATGTAATTCATCGCGGTACGCATGAAGATTTCAGCAGCTTCTGGACTTACAGACTTGAGTAATTTGGCCGGATTACCAGCATAAATACTTCCCGAGGGCACACGCGTATTCTGAGTGACCACCGCCCCTGCAGCAATGATACTTCCCGTTTCAATATAGGCCCCGTCCATGATGATCGCACCCATGCCCACAAGAACAGAATCTTCAATCGTACACCCATGGACAATCGCATTATGTGCGATAGACACATAATTGCCAATCGTTGTTTCTGTTTTTTGATAGGTACAATGAATCACCGCTCCATCTTGGATATTCGAATGATGGCCGATCCGGATCTTATTAACATCCCCTCTTATAACGGCATTAAACCAAATGGTGCAAAAATCTCCTAGTTGGACATCGCCCACGATTGTTGCATTGGGCGCTTGCCAATTGTGATTTCCAAACAGAGGAGAAACTCCTTTTACCGGTAATATCATTGCCATGTCTAGATGTTTATTCAGGCCATTTGCCTTGTAATTTCATAACTTTTTCGATGACATCTCGAACCGCGCCTTGGCCCCCTTTAAATGGAGATACGTATTTTACCACCGATTTAATTTCTGGAATCGCATCTGCCGGACAAGTGCTAAGTAATTTCGGCCTTTTTAATATTTTTAAATCGGGCGTGTCATCCCCCATATATAAAACTTGATCCTCCGAAATACCTATTTTTTCAAGCCAAGATAGGTAAGTGCTTAATTTATCGCGACCCCCTAAGCTCATGTAAATAGCTTGAAATTGTAAATTTTCTAATCTTTTTTTAACGCCAAGATGTCCGCCGCCAGAAATTACACACAGCGAATATTCAGCCTCCCTTGCTTTTTCGATGGCATAGCCGTCTCGAATAAAAAAGCTCCGATAATGTTCACCAGTCTCTAGCACATGTACTTGCCCATCCGTCATGACGCCATCTACATCAAAAACGAAGGCTTTTATACTAGAAAATAAAGAGAGTACGTTATTCATATATAGGATTATAAGCCTCAAATATCCTAAATTTTTATGTATTTTTACCTTCTTTTGAGTTTGATTATGCCAAATTTGTTGCGCCATATAAAGATTCTGTCTTATCTATTTTTTGCCTTTATTTATTCATATAAAGGCCAAGCGCAATCCATTTCGGGCAATTCAGATCGGCTTCCTCAAGAAGTCAAATCTTGGATATCAACTAGCAAATACAAGGATGCCCCCAAAATAGCGGACCAGTTCACGAGCTTTTGGTCTTCAACTACTTTAAGCCCATTGCAAAAAAATGACCTTCAATCCATATTAATTCAAATGCCTAAAATTGGATTTCGAAGTCCCGTTTTGGCCTATTTTTTTATACGGAATCTGGTCCAATTTCCAAATGAACCCCTATTGTTTTCCGATTTCATAGACGTATGGAAAAAATTAGTAGAGCAAAAAGATGCAAAAACCGCTTTGTCTTTGGCAGAACAATTGGACTCCTGGTTTTATAATAAGCAATTGACACAAACAGGAAATTTAACGATTCTTGTCCAAGGCAATTTGCGAATACAATGGCCCAAAGCGCAATTTACCGTTAGCGACACCACTTCACAAGTAGGGCCTCAAAATGATGGTTGGGATACCGAATCTCCCCTTTCTGAAGCCCCGCTTGCCGATTTTTATGAGGAGCCTAAACCCTGGATTTTGCCAAGTAAAATAATGGATGGGCCAAGGTTCACTTGGGAAAAACCAGAAATTCAGATGAAAATAGGTAAGGATAGCCTACGCTTAGGAGGGCAGGAATTCTCTTGGTTAATTAAAGATAAATTCGGTATCGGAAAATTGGCTGTTTTTAATGGCGTCCATTGGGGTATGCCGAATTCTAAATTAACATTAAATGAATGGGAAATCATTCCTCGGTTTGCAAGCCTGCAAACCAATAATTCCTTGCTAGACATCGATGGGAAAGCAAACGTGGGAATGGCTAAAATTGCATTGAAAAGAAAAACAGGAACGCCTTATTTCTTTATGGAGTTTAGGTCAAACGATTTGTTGAAAGAACCTATTGTGGGCGACTTTGGAAAGGCAAAGGGCCGACTGTGGATTCAGGGAAATAAGTTAGGCCTTCTTGCTTCGCGTGCACCCGCTCAACTCGAAATAATTAAAAAGGAAAAGCTTGTGGCACGCGTGTTAGCGCCGTCTTTTTGGATTTCGCCTGATGGTTCTATTGAAATTCAAAAAGGCTCATTTGTGGCCTATGTCGGCGTTAAGGATTCATTGTTTCATCCGTTAATTCGAGCAAACTGGTTTGCAAAGGACCAGGCTTTGCACATTAAAAAATTAGACGGAATCGCAGAGGAAAGACTTTTGTTTGAAGACTCGTATCACCAAATTAGAATTTCTGCGGATTTGGCTATCTTAAAAACCAAGGTCAATAAAATTGATTTTTATCGCATCTCAGGAAAATCTCAAGTCCCTGCGTGGATTGAATCGTATGATTATTATAGCCCAGATCGAGTGAATATGCTTCAGGGTACATTAACGTTCAACCCAATGCGCGTTTTGTATAATTTTCTTATTGAGTCTAAACGTAATTGGGCCTATTTTGGAGATATTTTAACCAAAAACAATAAGGAGTATAAGGCACTCATGCCCGGTTTTAATACGTTCGTAAAAGCAGGATACATTCAATATGACCCTAAAACAGATGTGATTTCTTTCACAAAAATGGGTAGGCATTATGCCCAAGTGCAATTTGCAAAGAAAGATTATGATCAATTTTTTGTGGCCTCAAATGCGAATCTAATTTCCCGCGATTCTGCCAATATTTCGATTGATTTAATGGCACAAAAACTAACAGTCAGGGGAGTTAACGAGGTGTCAATTTCAGATTCTTTAAGAGCTATTTTTATTCCTTCCGACAGACAAATTGTCTTTAGCAAGGGAAGAGATTTTGATTTTAAAGGAGTCATAAAAATAGGAAACTATCGATTTAGAGGCCCTTTGTTTGATTTTAATTTTTCTAATTTCTCGGTCAATTTCAACAAAGTTGATTCCATCACATTTTTGCCAAAATTGAAAGACGGTTCCTTGGGAAATAGGGAATTAGGCGGTCATTTTAAATATGGAGCGGGGAGCATTTTATTAAGTCCACCGAATAATAAATCGGGTCGCTTGGGCGTAGCTGCATATCCTAAGCTAATTATTCCTACGGGAGTAATCTCTTATTTTGATGAGCCATGGCGCGCAAAAGGGGTTTATGGCAAAGAGTTTTATTTTAAAGTTCCTCGGATTGAATTGGATAGTTTGACTCAAAAGGAAATTACGTTTGAGGGGAGCTTTTATACCGACGGCCTCATTCCCACCTTAAAGGTTTCGTTAGTTTTAATGTCTGATCAGTCCTTTGGTTTTAAATATACCAGCAAGGCGCCCCTAGATCTGTATAAAAAACAAGCCAAATACAATTTGTCAGAGCCATTATTCATGGATAAAACGGGTTTACATACCTCTGGAACTTTACAAATTTTAAGTCTTATATCGAATCAAAAGTCGGCCTACTTTTACCCCGATTCTTTAATATCCTCTGCCATAGATGGAAAAATAGCATCAAATTATCAAGGGAAAAATATATTTCCAGAGGCAAAATGGGCCGCTCATATTTTAAGTTGGCGCCCGAGCCAAGATAGCCTTTGGGTGAAACCCCAAAAAAACCAGCTTGCATTTTATCAAAATCAAGTTCGTGTAGAAGGGCTAATGGGCTTGCATAATAAAAAAGTTTTTGCCCGCGGAAAAATGATTTTTGGGGATGGAGTTTTTGTGTCTAATCATTTTAATTTAGGCTTTTCTTTTTGGCAAACGAATCAAAGCGAAATGGCAATAGGAAGACAAATGGCCTCTTTTAGGCCAGCAATTTTCACTAAGGCTATTACAGCGGAGGCTAATTTATTGACCCAGAAAGTTTCGATCAAGCCTAGTGGCGAAACGCTTTCAGCCCGAGAAGAAAGCCCTATCATATTTCCATACATTGCCTATCAAAGTATTTTGACGGAGGCCCTTTGGGATCTAAAATCAGAACGATTTAAAATGTTTGGTAAATCTGGCTTTGAGCTCTCTCGTTGGCTTGAGGACAGCACAAACACCTCATTAGACAGTTCGTCGATGACCTTACAAAATCGAATTATAACCAGTGCGGACCAAGAAACGCAAGGATTAATTAAGGCCTTTTCTGCCGAGTATGATTTAAAAGCCCAATTTTTACAATTAGGCGGCGTTCAGCACGTAGCGATTGGGCCCGCTTTTGTATTTCCTGCGAAGGGCTTATTTGCGATTCAAAAAGACGGCCAATTTAAACCATTTTCAGGGGCAAGAGCGCTATTGGACCCTTTAAACAATCTGCATAAATTGGCGGACTTACGTGTCATTGAAGCTAATTCAGATGCTTGGAAAGGAGAAGCCAATTATCTGCTGCCCCGTAGCGACGGCGACACGGTGGCTATACCCATCAAAAACTTTGAATTCTTAAAAGTCGAGAAAGCAATTACTTCTCCGGTTAAAACTAAATCGACGAATACCGAACCTTTGCAGTGGGTTCAAGCAGAAGGTTTAATCCCGGAAAAATCCCCCATTTTGCTAAGTGAACATCAGCAATATAAAGGCGAAATCAATGTGGTTTCAAAAATGCCGTTTTTAAAATTAAAGGGATTTATTCGGCCTTTGATTGGGTTGAAAAATTTCCGTTCGGCTTGGATTCCATTTGAAAATGCGAAAGGGGAATCGGCCAATTTACGTTTAGATGCTAATCTGCGAGATGAAGCGGGCAGACCCGTTACGGCAGGTATTTTTATTAATGCCGACAATAAATTGTATCCAACCTTTTTGGGGCCATTTTCAGATGAATTAGATCCGGTCCTTTTTTCCGCCGAGGGCGAAGTAAATGAAGGGAAAGATTCGTATGAGGTGAAAGGCAAATCAAGCGAATTGAGGTTATTTATCGATCAGAAAAAAATGGAAGCAAAAGGTCCCGTTCAGCTGTTTACGGGTAATGAAGGAATAAAGTCTTTTGGCAAAATTAATTTATCTACGGATACATTGTCCCCTAGAATTGAAGCTTGGTTAAGTATCCAATACCCCATTCCTGCCACCGTTTTAAAAGTCATGGGCGATCGAATGGTAAAATACAATTTGGATGAAGGCTACATTTCTACTTCGGCAGATGAGCCGGAGGATCGCGATGAATATTTGAAAAGGGTGGAGTTTTTATTGAAAAAACCATTAGTGGATCCCATCCGAACAAAAATGGATCAGGCACATTTGGCATTGGATAAAGTATCTCCTGATTTTGCCAAAAACATTAATTTCTCGAAAGTTCATTGGTCATGGTCGGCCAATACAAGTTCATTTTATAGCGTGGGAGGATTGCCTTTAGTTAATGTGGGGCCAGTGGACATTAACAGTACGATTAAAGGATACATGGAGGTTATAAAGAAGCCAAACAAAGAAGAGTTTTATGGATATTGGGAATTATCGGAAGATCTTTGGTATTATTTTGCGTACTTTAATGGCGAATTAGGGGTATTTTCTTCTGATAATCAATTTTTGGCAGCCATTCGTGAAGCCGTTAAAAATGAAAAAGGAGATAAAAAAGGCAAAGAGATTGTGCGTGTTGTGGAAGCGGCGGCAGATGAAAAAGATACCTTTTTGAAACGGTTTTTGTTATATTACCGACAAACAAGCGTAACGAAAAAAGCAGTAACTACAAAAAAACAAGCCCCTGTTAAAGAAGCACCTAAGTCGGTAAAACCTAAAACAAAACAAGGCGGATTTTAATCCATTATTATGGCATCCAAACTGACCAAATTATTTCAATTTATGGATACCTTGGGTCTAGGCGAAAGAGACCCTTTTGGAAACCCCATTGTTTTCAAGCGCATTACTATGATGGTCATGGGGTTTTTGACCTATAGCCGTTTGCGTTTTTATAACAAGACCATTATTAAGGGCACCGAATATTTAGACGAACTTCCCGAAAATGGGATCCTATTTTTACCCAATCACCAGACCTATTTCATGGATGTGATTTGTTTATACCACATCTTTTTTTCGGTCAAATGGGGCATTAAAAATTCCATCAATTACCCCATTTATTTATTGGCTCCCCGGTCCAATTTATTTTATGTAGCTGCAGCGGAAACCATGAAAGACGATGGCCTATTGCCAAGAATTTTTGCACAGGCCGGTGCCATTTTAGTCAATCGTTCTTGGCGGGCAAAAGGCGAAGATGTTAAAAGGGAAGTGGATTTAGAGGCTGTTGCCAAAATAGGAAAAGGTTTAAATTGCGGTTGGGTAGTTAGTTTCCCCCAGGGAACCACCCGAGCTTTTGCCCCCATAAGAAAAGGGACGGCACATTTAATTAAAGGGGCAAATCCATGGGTCGTGCCTGTGCGGATTAATGGATTTAGGAGGGCCTTTGATAAAAAAGGCTTGCTGTTGAAAAAGCGAAATACGAATTTGACAGTAGAATTCAGAGAGCCTATTCGCTTTAATCCAGAGGATTCTGTCGACGCAATCATGCAAAAATTAACCATTGAGTTAGGATTAGAAATGGACGATGATAACCAAGACTAAGGGACTTGTTCTACATAATTTAAAGTACCGAGAAACATCTTTGTTGGTGACCATTTATACCGCCGAATTTGGCATCGCGTCCTATATAGAAAATGGCGTTCGGTCTGCCAAGGCAAAGCATAAAATGGCGCTGTTCCAACCCTTAACTTTGTTGGACTTGGAAGTTTTTCACAAACCAGGTCGAGGACTTCATCGAATTTCAGAAGCAAAATGCTATTTTCCTTATCGCCAAATACCATTTGATGTAGCTAAATCTAGCATTGCTTTATTTTTAAGCGAGGTATTAGCGAAAGTGTTAAAAGAAGAAGAAGCGAATTTTCCTTTGTTTGATTTTTTAGAAGAGTCCTTTCAGTTTTTGGATGGAGCTCAAGGAAATTATGAAAATTTCCATATCCAATTTCTTTGGAATCTAGCCTCATTTTTAGGCTTTGCACCCGGGAGTGCGGTTGAGTTATTAGACCAATTAAAACAGTCTCAATTTACAGGAGCAAATGCAATGGATGCTCAAATTCTGAACGAGCTTGTCATGGCTAATTATGGCGAGCCATTTTTAATTTCCCGATCCCAGCGAAAGGAATGCTTGTCAGGACTTTTGCATTTTTATCGCTTACATATGGAGTCTTTTGGGGAACTTAGATCATGGGAAATTTTGCAAGAAGTCATGGCATGAAATATAGTATATCAACGGTCCAGGAAAATTGGCTCCAAATTGAATGTGAGTTTCAGCCGAAGAATTTGGGGAGCATAAAAATAGGTTTGCCTATTTGGCGACCGGGCCGATATCAAGTACAAAATTTTGCCAAAAACCTACCCGAGATAAAATCCTATCAAGGAGACAAACAAGTTTCAATAGACAAGATTGAATCTTCCGTTTGGGAATTAAATTGTACGGAAATCGCACCCATTAAATTGAAATATACCTATTTTGCCATTCAGCGAGATGCAGGAGGTTCTGTGGCGAATGAGGAAATGTTGTATATTAATTTCGTCAACTGCCTCATTTGTCCTCAGGGATTTGAAAATCAGGCCTGTGAACTGTCTATTAAATTTCCCCGAGACTGGCAATCGGCGACCTCATTAACATTAAAAAAGGATATTTTTGTCGCTCGGACATATCGAGAACTAGTCGATTCCCCTTTTCTGGCTGCTGCACAAATATTTTCATATTCATGGAAGGAAGCGGGGGCCCAATTTTTTATACAAGGGATTGGACCATCAACAGTTTTTACTGGCCAATTAATTGACGCGTATAAGAAAATTGTTGCTTTTCAATGTGCTTGGATGGGAGAATTGCCGATCAAGAAGTATCATTTTTTACATTGGATTTGTCTTGAACCTTTTTATCACGGAGTGGAACATACGCAATCTACGATGATGGTCATGGGACCAGAAGATCGCGCATGTTACGATGATTTAATTGGCCTGGCATCGCATGAATTTTTTCATGTTTGGAATATTGCCACCATAAGACCAAAGCCATTGTTGCCTTATCGGTATGGCGAAATTACTTATTTTGAAACAGCCTGGATTGTGGAAGGCGTGACCACCTATTTGGGGGATTGGTTTTTAAAAGCGTCTGGGGTCATTAATGATGAGGAATATTTGAATTTACTCTTGGGGAATTTGAAATTACATTTTGACCGAGACCGCCATGCTGTTCAATCATTAACAGAAAGTTCCATGGACTTATGGTTGGACGGCTATGGCTCTTCAACCCCTGGAAAACGGGTTTCTATTTATTTTAAAGGAGCGATAGTTGCCTTAGGTTTAGATTTACTAATCCAACAAAAATTTGGAGGTGCTAAGTCCATTCGAGAGGTGATGCAACAGATGAATGCTCACTTTGGAAATCTAAAAAAAGGATATGAAACAATTGATTTTTTTAGGATAGCCGAAGAAGTATACGAAGCCCCGTTAACAGAATTTTGGAACGTTTGGGTCCTAGGCTCTGAAGATTTATTGGATCCATTGGCCTCTATTTTACGAAATTTAGGGATAGATTTATCAGAAGATCCTACGTTGGGACTGCAGCTGAAGAAAATTTCATAGTTTTTTATCATTTGCCGACTCAATTTTCAGGAAAGTATATTTCTTTTTAGGCTTGTTATTTGAGTCTACGGCAACTAATTGAAATATAAGTTGACTATCTTTCTTTAAAGTATATATTATGTCCAATGACGGCGCTATCAATTTTCTAATTGTTTTAGAATTTTGTAACTATGAAAGACTTCGCCGCTCGGATTCGAAAAATTAGAAATGCCAAGGATTATAGCCAAGAGTATGTGTCTATGAAATTAGGCATTACCATGTCAGCATATTCTAAAATTGAACGTGGAATTACCGATCCTTCTTTGTCAAGAATGATTCAAATAGCCGCTATTTTGGAATTTGAATTGGCTGATTTTTTTCAAATAAGAACCTCCTCAGAAGTACCCAATTGGGAAGAAGAATCTAAGTTCCAAGAATATGGTTTTGTGACTCGGAAAGAGTTTGCGGAATATGTGCGTATGGTGCATGAATTGCAGGCGAAATTGAACGAGATTCAGAACAAATTATCGCAATAAAAATTATATTCTGTACCTTTGTTTTCTAATTCATTTCCGATGTTACAAAGGCCCCGTAGAAATCGTTCCAATGCTGTAATTCGTTCCATGGTGGAGGAGACTAGACTTTCCGTGAAGGATATGTTGTTTCCATTATTTGTCATGGAGGGGAAAAATGTAAGCACCGAAATCAAATCGATGCCGGGGATTTACCGTTACTCAACGGATTTGTTATTGAAAGAAATTGATTCATGTGTCCAGTTGGGCATTCAATCCTTTGCCCTATTCCCTCAAATAGCTGAGTCAAAAAAGGACGCTATGGCCACAGAAAGTCATAAAAAAGGCTCCCTTTATTTAGAGAGCATTTATGAAGTGACTAAAAGGTTTCCTGAAATCAGCCTTTTAACGGATGTTGCCATGGACCCATACAGTTCAGATGGGCATGATGGAATCGTTCAGGAGGGCCAAATTTTAAACGATGAGACCCTGCCTATTTTAGCTAAAATGGCGATTGCCCAAGCGCAAGCCGGCTCTAAATTGATCGGCCCCTCAGACATGATGGATGGCCGTATCGGATATTTGCGGGAATCCTTGGATGAGGCGGGCTTCTCCAATGTGGGTATTATGGCTTATACAGCTAAATATGCCTCTGCTTTTTATGGCCCATTTCGGGATGCACTCGAGTCGGCGCCTAAATTTGGCGATAAAAAAACGTATCAAATGAATCCGGCGAATCGCCGAGAAGCCTTAATAGAATTGGAATTAGATGAATCAGAGGGGGCTGATTTTCTCATGGTAAAGCCCGCTTTAGCCTATTTAGATATCATCTCATTGTTAAGGGAAAACACACATTTACCTATTGCCGCCTATAATGTTTCGGGGGAATATGCGATGATCAAAGCGGCGGGCCAACAAGGTTGGATCGACGGTGAAAAGGCGATGCTGGAGTGTTTGTTGGCCATAAAAAGAGCGGGAGCCCAAGTGATTTTGACCTATTTTGCCAAAGAGTTTGCTCAATTAAAAATTTCATAACTTATGTCGTCTGATCGCTATATGCAACGAGGGGTTTCCGCCTCAAAAGAAGATGTTCATCGGGCGATTGCCAATTTAGACAAGGGAATTTTTCCAGGCGCTTTTTGTAAAATTTCACCCGATATTTTAGGAGGTGACCCAGCGTATTGCAACATTATGCATGCAGATGGAGCGGGAACAAAATCTTCTTTGGCCTATTTGTATTGGAAAGAAACTGGAGATATTTCTGTTTGGCGGGGAATTGCACAGGATGCGGTGGTAATGAATACAGATGATTTAATCTGTGTGGGAGCGACGGACCAGATGCTACTTTCGTCCACCATTGGGCGAAATAAAAACTTAATTTCAGGGGAAGTAATCGCTGAAATTATTAATGGAACCGAGGAGGTATTGCAAATGCTACGCGAACATGGCGTAGGAATTTATAGCACGGGTGGAGAAACGGCAGATGTGGGGGATTTAGTGCGAACGATTATTGTGGACAGTACGGTCATAGGCCGCATGAAACGCAGTGAGGTGGTGTCAAATGCCAATATTCAAGCAGGTGATGTCATTGTAGGTTTGGCTTCCGATGGCCAATCGACGTATGAAAATAAATACAATGGGGGGATGGGAAGCAATGGCTTGACTTCTGCTCGGCATGATGTTTTGGCTAAATATTTGGCCACAAAATATCCAGAAAGCTTTGATCCATCGGTTCCCGAGTCATTGGTTTATTCAGGGTCTAAGCAATTAACGGATGTTGTGGAAGGTACGGATTTGAATGTGGGCCAACTGATTTTATCCCCTACCCGGACGTACGCGCCAGTAATTATGGCCATATTGAAGTCGATGAGATCTCAAATCCACGGCATGGTGCACTGCTCCGGTGGCGCGCAAACTAAAATTTTGCATTTTGTCAACGAGGTACACGTGGTGAAAGATCATTTATTTCCTGTTCCTCCGCTTTTTGAATTAATCCAAAAAGAAAGTGGAACCGATTTTAAGGAAATGTACCAAGTATTTAACATGGGACACCGCATGGAATTATATGTGTCCCCTGAACGCGCAGAAGAAATTATTCAGATATCCGAATCCTTCGGAATTCCAGCTCAAATAGTCGGTCATGTGGAGGCTTTTTCAGGTAAAAAGCTGACCATCAGAAGTTCTTTTGGGGAATTTATTTACGAATAATTTATTCCTCACTTGTAAATTTGAAAATATCTTTTTAGATTTGCACCCCCATTTAAAGGGCTTTTAAAGGTAAAGACCTGGCCTCGTGGGATTCACTTAAATACATAATATAATGTACGCAATCGTAGAAATTGCCGGGCAGCAGTTTAAAGTAGAAAAAGACCGGACCGTATATACCCACCGTTTGGCGGGCGAGGAAGGCGCTGCACTGGTTTTCGACAAGGTATTACTTGTTGATAAAGGCGGAGATGTGACCGTAGGAGCACCCATAGTAGCGGGAGCCAAAATCACAGGAAAAATTATTTCACACGTTCGTGGAGAAAAAGTTTTAGTCTTCAAAAAGAAACGTAGAAAGAGTTACCAAAAAATGAATGGTCACCGTCAAAACTTGACCAAAGTTTTAATTGAGTCAATTACTTTAAAATAAGTCTACAATTAGCGTTTTGAACGCATAAATTTATAAAAAAATGGCACATAAGAAAGGCGCCGGATCATCCAAAAACGGGCGCG
>CAMDRO010000015.1 GCA_945906795.1 Spirosoma fluviale | reverse complement strand
CATGATTTAAACATGGTACCTCTTCTTTATTTCTATCAACACGTCAAAGAACTCTCTAAACTCAATTCTATAATCCACTATTTCTAGCCATTATATCCTCTCGCTTTTGATCTAGCTGCGTTTAGCTAGTAATTGGGAGTGCAAAGATGCACGATTAATTTTTTTAGTCCAAATTATTTTAGAAATAAAATGAATTATTTTTTCAAGGTCTTAAATACTAAAATTCTAAAAAGATAAAATGTAATTTTTCTGCTTTCCATTTCCGACCAATAGGTATTTACCTTTGATTTTGTTGAATTCTATAGGTGCTTGATAGTCATTAATTTTAACCTTATTTACGCTGATGGCTTTGCCTTGAATGGCCTTTCTTGCCTCACCTTTTGACGAACAAATCAAATAAGAACATCCTACACTGATTAAATCCGTGATATTAACACATTCAGCTAGTAATTCAGGAGTAATTTGTTGAATAGGCAATTGGGCCAATAATTTTTCAGAAGCATTTTCGAGTTTTTCGACCGCATCTTTTGAAAATAATAGTTCCGACGCCTCCATCACTAATTGAGTTATTTCCTCCCCATGAACGCGCGAAGTTACCTCATTCGCTATGGCCTTTTGTAGCGTTCGTAGGTGCGGCGCTTCCACATGCTCTTTCTCCAATGACTCTATTTCATGTTGATTATATAAGGTGAAAACTCGAATCAACCTTGATACATCCGCATCTGCAGCATTCAACCAAAATTGGTAAAATTGATATGGACTCGTTTTTTTCGCATCTAACCAAATATTTCCAGATTCCGATTTGCCAAACTTGGTTCCATCTGACTTGGTCACTAAGGGCGTTGTTAAGGCATATGCGGCCCGCTCGGTCGTTTCCTCATCATGCCCTTCTTTCCTGCGGATCAACTCAGTCCCTGTCGTTATATTTCCCCACTGATCCGAACCGCCCATCTGTAAACGGACATTTTTTGTTTTATATAAATGATAAAAGTCGTAGCCTTGTAATAATTGATATGAAAATTCAGTAAAGGAAATCCCCGTTTCTAAGCGCGTTTTGACCGAGTCTTTTGACATCATGTAATTAACCGTCAAGAATTTACCAGCTTCGCGTAAAAACCCTAAAAAACTAAATTCCTTAAACCAATCATAATTATTAACCAGCTCTGCTGAATTTGCCTCCTGCCCAAACACTAAAAACTTTTCTAATTGTGTTTGAATCCCAATTTGATTATCCCTCAAGGTTTGCTCAGATAAAAACTCTCGCTCCGCCGATTTCCCTGAAGGATCCCCAATCATGCCCGTAGCTCCTCCCACTAAAGCAATGGGTTTGTGTCCGGCCAACTGGAAATGTTTTAAAAGCATGATAGCAGCTAAATTTCCGATGTGTAAACTAGGTGCCGTAGGGTCAAAGCCGATGTAGGCTACAGTCATTTCTTTTGTTAAATGCGCTTCTAGCCCAGGAATCATGTCATGTAACATGCCGCGCCAACGTAATTCTTCGATGAAATTGATCTTCATATGTATAAATCCTTTATTTAAAATGCGTTGGACTGTTCAAGAAATGTACTTCTTTGCAATCCTAAATCTTTTTAACCCAATCGGGTTGCAAAAATAACAATATCCATTTAATTTTTACTACTTGAAAAATAAGCAAGCGTCGCCATAACTCAAAAATCGATAATCTTCCAAGATAGCTTCCTGATAAACTTGCTTCCAAGCATCGCCAATGATCGCTGATACCAAAACCAATAAAGTGGATTTCGGTTGGTGAAAATTGGTAATGATCGCATCGCAAAATCGCAGGTCATATCCAGGCATAATCAAAAGCTCCGTAGAAATAACCCATTCTTGTATCCCCTTTTTTTGCATCAAAGCCAAAACTTTTCCCAACGCATCCTTCGTTTGGATTAATCGATTACGGGGTAAATAGGGAAATTCTTTAGGTATATTTAAACCCATGGCAGGGATTTCTAATCCTTCTATTAACCAAACACCGGCCCAATAAAGGCTTTCCAATGCACGCAATGAAGTGGTTCCTACAGGAATAAAAGGTCCTTCATGGTCCATGAGATTTTGAATAAATTCTTTGGAGAAAATGAGTTGCTCCCGGTGCATCGGGTGATTTTGGACATTTTCTTCTTTGACAGGTAAAAAAGTACCCGCCCCCACATGAAGGGTTAAATACAGGGTCTTAATTCCTCGCTTTTCTAAACCAAGAAAAACTTCCTGTGAAAAATGTAGCGAGGCCGTCGGGGCAGCAACCGCCCCTGATTCCTTCGAGAATATGGTTTGATACCGATTTTTGTCCTCTGGGCTCACTTCCCTATCCATATAAGGAGGCAAAGGTATTTGGCCCACCGCATCTAAAATTTTAGCGAATGGAATCGGCTCATTCCAGGTTATCTTAATTAAATTTTCGGTTCTATCTAACCAATGAAATGTTAAAATAATTTCCTGGGCATCTATATTGATCGTGCGCTTGATTTGCTCATTGGCCTTCCATTTTTTTTTATTGCCTACCAAAGATTCCCAAATAGATTCTGAATCCTGATTTAGGACCGATTGAGTGGCCAAATCCCCTCGAGTAGGTTTTAGCAGAAATACCTCGATTTTCGGACCTGAATCTTTTGTCAGATTAATTCGGGCTGGAATAACTTTCGTGTTATTAAATATTAATAATCCGTTTTGCGGTAAAAAATCGGGTAAGTCCTTAAAAATTTGATGCTGATTCTTTCCTGATTGATGAACCAAAAGCTTGGAATCATCTCGGTTACTCAAAGGAAAAATTGCGATTTTTTCTTCAGCTAAAGGATAGTCATAATCCTGAATAAAGATATTAGGCATATTGGATTTCATCCCAATACATCTGATTTAGGTAAACTCAATAACCTGGCAGGCAAATAAATAAACCATAGTAATAAGATACAAATCCCGACCATGAGGATGTAGGTGAAGTCTTGGTTTCTCGTTCTTTCGTCATTTAATAACAGAAGAGTCCTAAGGATGAGGATTAAATAGAGATGAATGCCAACTGGAAAAAAATGAAGCCAATCGATGCTTATTTTTTTAATATTTTCTGGAGCTTTGTCTGAAAAGAGTTGGTTTAAAAATCCAAAACTTGTAGCCGGAATTTTTTCAACCGTTTTGATCAACAATAAAATTAAAATATTTAAAACGGTAATGACGGCAGCTAGTAAATAGAAGACCTCCGCTTTCGGTAAAAAACCATCTCCTCGGCCCGTCTCTCCAAAATGTACTGCCACTGGATCGGGTAATCCTCGGTATATAAATAAAAGTGTGATACCAAGACTTAGTAAAGTGAAGATTCTAAGTACACGAGAAAGGAAATAATCGATCGACATATTTTTTAGCTTGTAGGCAAAATTAGTTTTGAAATCTTGGATGACCTAATCTTTATCTTTATTCTCTCATTCAAAGGTATATTTTTGGCAAATATTTGAAATAAAGGCCGAAAAAAGTATTTTTGTACTCCATAAAAAATAAACAATGCCTATATATACTAAAAATGGTGACCAAGGTTTTACTAGGTTAGCCGATGGTCAAGACCTGTTAAAGTCGGATGTTCGTTTAGCTGCGATTGGGGATGTGGACGAGTTGAATTCATTTATAGGTTTACTTATATGCAAAGTCGATGAGGATTTGACCCAAAAATTAATTAAAATCCAACAAAGTTTATTTGTTTTAGGGGCTCATATTGCCACAGATCAAAAGGAATATTTGGGTAACATGAAATTAATATCCATGCAGGATATTATTTCATTAGAGGAAATGATTGATGAAATGGATGCTAATTTGGAACCTATGAGATTTTTTATTTTACCCGGTGGCCACGAGACGATTGCTATCGCTCAAATTACGCGTACTGTTTGCAGGCGCGCTGAGCGAAGTTTAATTCAATGGGTAAAGCCGATTCAAAATGATGATTACGCCATATCAATTGTATATTTAAATAGGTTATCAGATTACTTATTTATGATGTGTCGATCATTACATAAATCTTTAGGCGTTCCAGAAACACCTTGGAATTCAGGCAAATAAGAATAATAAAAAATGGAAATTCAAATACACCCTATTGTAAAGTCAAGAATCGATGAAATCGATTTTAACAATTTAGCTTTTGGACGCAGTTTTGCAGATCATATGTTGGTTGCTGAATATGCCCATGGCGCTTGGCAATCGATGACTATTCAGCCTTATGGCCCATTGAGCTATCAGCCAGCCATGATGTCCATTCATTATGGCCAATCGATTTTTGAGGGTATGAAGGGATATCGTTCTACCAAGGGAGATGTTTTGGTTTTTCGCCCGCAAGAGAATTTAAAACGTTTTAATAAATCGGCTGCTCGTATGTGCATGCCTGAGGTGCCTGAGGAGATTTTTTTAGGCGGCTTGAAAAAGTTATTGGAAATAGACCATGCGTGGGTGCCCGATAAAGAAGGTTGTTCTCTTTATATACGTCCATTTATGTTTGCTACCGATGAATATGTGGGGGTTAGTCCTTCTACAACGTACAAATTTATCATATTCAATTGCCCAGTAGGATCTTATTATTCTAAGCCTTTGAAAGTGCGTGTTGAGACCGAATACATACGTGCTGCCAAAGGAGGAGTAGGTTTTGCAAAAAATGCGGGTAATTATGGAGGATCTTTGTTTCCTACTCAAAAAGCGATGCAAGCGGGTTATGACCAAATTATTTGGACTGACGCTGCGACTCATCAATATGTAGAAGAAGCGGGAACGATGAATTTGATGTTTATGGTGGGAGGTTCGTTGGTGACGGCGCCAACAGGCGATACCATTTTGGACGGGGTAACTCGAAAATCAGTTATCCAAATAGCGAAAGACTGGGGAATCGATGTGCAGGAACGTCAATTGTCGGTGAAAGAGTTGGTCCATGGTATTTTAGATGGATCAGTGACGGAGGCGTTTGGGGCGGGTACGGCAGCAGTTATTGCGCCGATTCAAACCATTGGTTTTGAGGGGAAAGATTATCAGTTACCTGATAAAAAAGAATCAGATTTCTCTACTAAAGTTTTTACAGAAATCAATCAAATTAAATTCGGCGAGATCGAAGATACGCGTGGGTGGGTTTGGAAAGTTTAATTTATTTTCAAGAAAACAAGTTTAATACCTGGGTCTTTAGCCGTACTTACATCGTCTAAAACAACCCGGGTATTTTTGTCTTTTTCCCAAATGATTTTCTTTCCTTCGATTTTAGCGTCTCCAAATTTCACCTGTAAATAGGAGGTGAATTTTTCCTTCAGGTCATCTACTTGGGATTTTGTTTCTACAAAAATGTCAAAATCAATTTCAGTTAATTGATGCTGCTTGTCGCTTAAGTAGGTGATGTCGGTAAAATTTAAATCACTGTCGTCAAAATAAAGGGTATAGGATTTCCCATTAGATGGTTGGTTTTCAGCTAATTCGAGCTTTTCTTGCAAAGAGTCTATCGAAATACCCCAATCTTGATTTCTGACAATTCCTTTCGAACTTAAGGTGATTTTTTGAACCATATCACCGCTTTTTTCCCATGCATGTAAGGCCATTTGGTCTATTTCGGAGGTGGATGAGGTTCCATTCTTTGCATTTTCTTGAGATGAATTACATGAAAAAAACACTAGAGAGGCAGTTAAAATTAAAACGATTGATTTTGCAGTCATGTGGGTAAGAGAAATGAAATCTTTTTTCATGTTGTTGAGAAAGGTATTTTAAAAGCTAAATTTATTGAAATGATTCAGAAAAAGCGCTAACTAACAAAATAAATGTTATTTTTGTAATCAGTTAACGGTAGCGATCAGATATTAAAAGCATATAAGATTATTAGTGGTTAGGTATTATGAAAATAGGTCGGTTATTAACTGGCCTTTTTTTTATTAGTCTACCCCCATTTAATGCACGAATTTTTTTAGCTGATCTTAGAATTCTCTTCCAATTCCGATCACCATTCCAATTTTATTTCCATTCGTGATGGGAAATCCAAATTTGCAGACCAAATTATAATACGTAACCACATCAATACCTAAACCGCCGCCAAAAATCCATTGGTTGACGAGTTTATTTTCATTTTCTGAAAAGTTGTTGCTTACATAGGCAAAGTCATAAAAAGCGGTAGGGTAAATCGCAACAGGGATTTGATTAAATTGTTTGATTGGCAAAAAAGGGAGTTTGAAGATCTTATTTAACAATTGGAATTTGACCGTATTTCTATTTAAAAAATAGGATTTCCCATCCAATACATTGAGTTCATATCCGCGTACGATTTCATTTCCATAGCCTAGGCCTCTAATATTAGCATAGGGGATATCGGTATTTTTTGAAATTTTACCTTTGACTTGTGTGGTTAAGAAAAACTTAGATCCTAGGTCAAAAAAGTAGGCCATCGCTCCGGTAATTTCCCAAAAATCCACTTGGTCTGCAGGTAAAATTCCCACTTTATTGAGCGTGATATCAAATTTTCGACCTCTCAAAGGGTAGGCAATTAAATCCCTAAAGTCATAGGAATAGGTGTAAAGCAATTGGGTAAAATTTTGTTCTTTGGTATTTAGGGCGAAATAATTTGGATTCAATTTTAGAATTGTGTCGGCAACGATTGTGTGGGCATATTTTAATTCTAGGGTTTGAAGGTCGTAAAATTTAAATCTTTTTCTCAAAGTAATTCCTCCGGCCCATCTTTCACGCAATATTTTTTCGTCTGTCAAATATTGTAAGGTGTCATTTTTCGTTTTATAAGGAATTATTTTAGACGTTGAATAGCTGGCATTGATGGCCAAACCTACTGTTTTTTTCTGGTCTAAATAGGGATTGCTATAGGTAAAATCAAGTTTTTGAGTAAAACCAGTTTCTGCTTTTATCATTAATTTTTCGTTTCGACCTTGGAAGTTGTTGTGAATAAAATGGATCCCATAAATAGATCTATTTAAATCATGACCTCTTGACCACCAGTCATTTAGGTTTCGGTCGGCCAGTTGGAAAATGGGGTATCCCAAAATATACCATTGTTCAAGAAATTCAAATGAAATTTTTAGGCGTCCATTAGGCAATTGGTTTAAATCGGCTTTGACCCAAATGAATAAATTGGTATTCATTAACTTGCGCCGATTAAATTCTAATCTTGTATCTAAGGTATTGATCGCTATTGAATCCCCTGGTTTGAAATCTAATTCCCTAATTAAAATTTGATTTTTTGTTTTTTCATTTCCTTTGAAAAGGATGCTATCAATGCGGATAAATTGCGCGCTTGCGTGGTAGGCAAGTAAGGTCAATAAAGTAAGTATGGGCATTCGCATTCCTTAAATTTAAGGAATAAGGCTGAATTTTTTTTAACACACTGTTAATTTATTCGAAAATGATCGTTGCTATTTGATTATTCCATGTTTCAAAGGAAGCCAAATACTTCTTTTCAATGATGGGTCTTTTTATTTTCAAAGTAGGAGTGATGCAATTATTCTCGATCGTCCAATCCTCCTTTAATACGATCATTTTAGATAGGTGTTCGTATTTTTTAAATTGAGGATTGGTGTTTTTTACTAAGGCTTCTAAATGTCTAATTAACGTACTCGTTTCTATTTTTTTACCTTTTAAACTTAAGACAATGAGTGCAATGGGTTGGGGTAAATTGATACCTACGACGCAGCATTGTTCGATATGTGGGTCTACAGATAGTTTGTTCTCGATCGGGGCGGGCGATACATATTGTCCTTTGGCTGTTTTGAAATTGTCTTTTACTCGTCCGATGATCGACAAAAAGCCATCGGAATCTATTTCACCCATGTCACCGGTTTTTAACCAACCATCCACAAAAAGTTCTTGGGTCAATTGTTCCTCTTTATAATATCCCCATGAATTATAGCCGGCCTTCATTTGAATTTCTTTCGTTTCAGGGTCAATTCTTGTTTGACAGGTCTCGTAAATTTTTCCTACGGAGCCAATTCTTATTTCATCTCTGGGCATGAGTGAGTTTAAACCCATGTTTTCGGTCATTCCGTAGGCTTCTTGAATGAAAAAATCAATTTTTTGATACCACTTTAATAATTCTGGAGGCATCGGCGCGGCTCCAGTAAGCATTAAAATGGCCTTGTCTAAACCAAGGCCTTTTTTGATTTTATTCTTAATGATTTGTTTTAAAATGGGGATGCTTAAAAGTAAATCTAGTTTTTTTTGCCCCCCTATTTTTTCTAAAATTCCTTCTTGGAATTTACTCCAAATTCTGGGCACTGCGAGGAAGTGGGTAGGATTTGCGCGATGTAAATTCTCTTTAAAAGTATTTAGATTTTCAACAAAATAGATGGTGCCTCCTGCAGCAATGCAGGCAAATTCGACAATATTTCTTTCGGCAATATGGCATAAGGGTAAATAGGATATAAATCTGGTTTGTGGGGTATCTAAATAGGCAATTTTCCGGGCTAAATTTAAGGCTTGTGCCACGGAACTATTGGGAATCATAACTCCTTTCGGTGTCCCTGTGGTCCCTGATGTATAAACGATGGTGGATAATTCGTCAACTTGAGGTTTATGCGGTTGAAATGTAGGGAACTCTTGGCCCAGGATATCATTCCATTGGATGGCTTCTTTTCCTTCGGATTCGGGCGAGTGGATGATAAGAACATTTGACGGTATGCCGCTTTTGATGGATTCCCAATGATCCAATTTGCCTACAATGAGTATTTGGCAATCAGAATGTACCAATACCTCGTTTAATTGTTCCGCGGTTAATGTGGCATAAAAAGGTACCGAGACACAGCCTGCTGAAGAAATGGCTAAATCAGCTAAAATCCAATAGGCTGAATTTTTCGACATTATGCCCACATGCTTGGGCCCTAATTGTATTTTTTCTTGTAAGAATGCGGCTAATTTATTTACGTGATTTTCAGCCTCTTGATAGGTAAAATTAATGAAGTTAACTCCGATCGGTTGTTTTAGGAATATTTCATTGGGTTTGTTATGGGCCCAATAATAAAAATTTTCCAAATTACTTTGGTAGGTAGTAATCATCGTTTTTCGTAGGTTTTATTCGCTAAAAATAAAACTTAATTCTTTTAAATCATAGACTTTGATTTCATTCGATTTTTCAAGTACAAGGTGCCCATTAGGATTTACCCGAATTATTTTGCCTGAAAATACTCCAGTTTCATCTTCGAATAGTGCCTTAGTGTGAATTCGGAATAAATTTTGATGGTAGACTTGGTCTATTTGTTCGAAATTATTTGATTGGAACAGTTGATAATAGTTTTCAATTTCGGCGGAAATGGCATTGAAAATATCTTGAATATCGATTTTGAAGGGTGAATTGGTCCATTTTTTCAATGAGCTGGCTCTCAAATTATTGAATTCTGTTTGGTTAATATTAATGCCAATTCCTACGATAGAAAAATTCCATTTTCCTGCTTGGAAATTGTTTTCGATGAGAATGCCAGCGATCTTTTGTTCTTCTAAATAAAGGTCATTGGGCCACTTGATTTTAATCGGTAATTCTTCTAATAAAGTATTTTTAGCCCATTTTTGTAGCCCTTCAAGGATGCCAATGGAGATAGCCTTGCTCAAATAAAATTGATGAGTGGCTTGCTGATCTTTGGGCTTTAATAAATAGGAGACCAATAGATTTTCATTAGGTTGTGCGAGCCATTTGTTTCCCCTTTGACCTTTGCCTTCTGTTTGATGCCCCGCAATCCAGGCAAAACCCTCAGGTAACTGATATTCGAGAGCCTCTTGGAATCCTAATGAATTCGTAGAAGCACATGTTTCATGATATTTGGTGTTTTTGCCTACGAACCGGGTGGGTGCTTGATATTTGTTCAAATTTTATTTGTAATTTTATGTTTACAATAACAAATTTAATTTTTTATTCGTTTAAAAATCATTTATGCCTAAAAGTCCTAAGAAAGCCGCTATTATCATTGATTCATCAGAAGTTTTAGTTCAATGTGTAGTGAAGGGAATGCAAGAGAAGAAAGCTCAAGAAATTGTCGTGATGGATTTAAGAGGCGTTCACAATGCTTTTACTGATTTTTTTGTTATTTGCTCAGGTACTTCCGACACTCAAATTGAAGCCATTGCGGATTCTGTTGACAAAGAAGTTTGGGAACAGGCGCGTGTTCACGTGCATGCCATGGAGGGTAGGGCAAATCGAGAATGGATTTTGATGGATTACTATGAAGTAATTGTGCACGTGTTTTTGAAAGATAAGCGTTCATTTTTTAAATTGGAGGAGCTTTGGGGGGATGCCAAATTCACCAATATTCCTGATTAAAACCAAGTTAAGTTGATTTGAAATAATTTTTAAATTTTTCGAACTAATTTGGTTGTTTTAGAGTTTAAATGCCCAGATACCTAAAAACAAAATGGCTAAACAAGGAAGTAGTTTTAAAAACAGTAAGCGTTCAGGAATTCAACCTAGATTACCTAAAAAGCCAGTTGGAGGTATGCAGAGTTGGCTGATGATTGGTTTAGCCATTACCATGGTGAGCATGTTCTTTTTTACAAAGCAAAGGACATTGCAGGAGATCAATCAAAATCAATTTGAATCCATGATTATTCAAAAGGAAGTGGAGGGTGTTGCGATTGTGAATGATCGATTGGTTGAGGTGAGTTTAAAGTCCGCCTATGTGAGTAAATATTTCAAGGATTCACCCCAGGGTATGATTTCCGTTAAAAAGGGCCCTCATTTTGAATTTCCGATCATTTCAAAAGAGGGTTTTGAACAATTTCTTGAAGATCGACAAAAGAATTTCCCTCGCAATGAGCGAATTTTTGCTACTCCAGAAACGAGAACGGGTCCTTTGGATTGGTTGGGCACATGGGGTTTCTTTATATTAATGGGCTTAAGTTTTTACTTTTTGTTTTTCCGTATGGGAGGCAGTGGGGGAGCTGGAGGTCAAATTTTTAATATTGGCCGAAGTCGTGCTACACTTATTGAAGGTGAAGCTAAGGTTAAGATTACGTTTGACGATGTAGCGGGTTTAGATGAGGCGAAAGAGGAAATCCAAGAGATTGTCGAGTTCTTAAAATTCCCTAAAAAATTCACTGATTTGGGAGGTAAAATACCTAAGGGTGCCTTGTTAGTCGGGCCTCCCGGTACGGGTAAAACACTCTTGGCGAAGGCTGTGGCTGGCGAAGCGAGTGTTCCATTTTTTTCGCTGTCAGGTTCTGATTTTGTTGAGATGTTTGTGGGGGTGGGTGCAGCTCGGGTTCGGGATTTATTTAAGCAAGCTAAGGAAAAGGCCCCTTGTATTATTTTCATTGATGAGATTGATGCGGTGGGTAGATCAAGAGGTAGAGGTCAAATGCCTGGATCCAATGATGAACGAGAGAATACCTTGAATTCATTATTGGTCGAAATGGATGGCTTTGCTACTGATTCTGGAATTATTATTTTGGCGGCGACAAATCGCCCCGATGTGTTAGACCCAGCACTTTTACGGCCTGGTAGGTTTGATCGGACCATTTCTATTGACAAGCCAGATATTATAGGCCGAGAGGCTATTTTTAAAGTTCATTTAAAGCCGGTGAAGTTGGCACAAGGGATAGACCCCAAAGAGCTATCGGCACAAACACCTGGATTTGCCGGGGCTGAAATTGCCAATGTATGTAATGAGGCGGCTTTAATTGCCGCACGTAGGAATAAATCGGCTGTTGACATGGATGATTTCCAAGAGGCGATGGACCGAGTGATTGGTGGATTAGAGAAGAAAAATAAATTAATTTCTCCTTTAGAGAAGAAAATAGTTGCTTTTCATGAGGCTGGACATGCGATTGCCGGTTGGTTTTTAGAACACGCCAATCCTTTAGTCAAAGTTTCGATTGTACCAAGAGGGGTTGCTGCTTTAGGGTATGCTCAATACTTACCCAAAGAGCAGTTTCTGTATCGTACGGAGCAGCTTATGGATGAGATGTGTGTGACTTTAGGAGGAAGAGCGGCGGAGGAAATTATTTTTGGTAAAATATCAACTGGTGCGCAAAACGACTTAGAGCGAATTACTAAATTGGCTTATTCAATGGTTACCGTTTATGGAATGAATGAAAAGTTGGGAAATATTTCTTATTATGATTCTAAAGGATCTGAATACCAATTTAACAAGCCATATTCAGAGCAAACGGCAAGAGAGATCGATGAAGAAGTTCGTAAAATAATAGCGGAAGCCTATGTGCGCACTAAGAAATTATTAAGTGATAAAAAGGATAAATTAACGATTCTGGCAGAGCAATTATTGAAAAAAGAAGTTCTTTTTCAAAGTGATTTAGAAGAGTTGGTAGGTCCGCGCCCCTTTGAACAATTAACTTCCTATCAGGAGTTTATTAAAGGGGAAACGGAAAAGAAAAGGAAGGATGCAAAGGATGTGCGGGATTTAGCGGAGAATGAGAAAAATGCATCGAAGAAAGTAGTTGCTAAGCCTAAGGCTAAAAAAGAGCCTGTTGAGGAGAAAAAGCCGGTGGTGAAAAGGGTTCCTAAAGCGAAGTAAACATGTAAATTGGGTGGGGCTTATTCTCCACCTTTTTTTTGACTGTATATGATTGAAGTTCAAATTCCTTCAGGCAAAAAAGCCTATTTTGCGTCTGATTTTCATCTAGGATTTCCTAATCACGCAGAATCCCTAGTCAGGGAGAAATATATCATAGCTTGGTTGAGCCAAGTTCAAAAAGATGCATCGGATGTTTTTTTATTAGGTGATTTATTCGATTTCTGGTTTGAATATACCCAAGTTGTGCCTAAAGGTTTTGTTCGGTTTTTGGGTAAATTAGCAGAAATGAATGATGAAGGGATACGAATTCATATTTTTGTGGGCAATCACGATTTATGGATCAGAACCTACCTCAAAGACGAAATTGGTGCCATTATTTACGATCAGCCTACCGAATTCAATTTTAATATCCAAGGAAAATCAATAAAGGCTTTGTTGGGCCATGGTGATGGTTTGGGTCCAGGAGATTATGGCTACAAGGTTTTAAAGCAAATTTTTATTCATCCCGTATCAATTTTTTTGTTTAAAATTTTGCATCCAGATATTGGGGTACGTTTAGCACATGTATGGTCTAATACGCGCAAATCGGATACAATTTTATCTGGGGATGTTTCATTTGATCCCAATACTGATTTTATTTTAAATTACGTAAAGGAACAAGTTCAGATGGATTCAAAATTGAATGCCCGCAAAAAAGCGTATGTTTTTGGGCATAGACATCATCCGATCGCTTTTCCATTAGGGGAGGAGTCAACCTATTATAATTTGGGTGATTGGTTTAGTCCTAATTTCAAAAACGCTTTTTACTTAATTTTAGCTGATGAAGAATTTACATTCAAGCATAGTTTTAATATTTAGTCTATTAATTATCGCTAATCATGTTTGGGGGCAGGAGTCCACAGAAACTTGGCGGCCTGCGCTTCATTTTTCACCCAAAAAAAATTGGACCAATGATCCGAATGGTTTGATCTATTTCAATGGATATTATCATTTGTTTTTCCAGCATAATCCTTCTGGAAACCAATGGGGAAACATGAGTTGGGGCCATGCTAAGAGTAAGGATTTACTGCATTGGGAAGAATTGCCAGTTGCCATCCCCAAAGATTCTGCCTATATATTTTCTGGCTGTGTGGTCCTAGATAAAGATCATGTTTCAGGTTTAGGAGACCCTAAAAAACCTTTGTTTGTTGCGATTTATACGGCTGACTTCCCCAATAAAGGTGAAGAACAACATTTGGCATATTCCAATGATGAGGGGCTTACTTGGGTTAAATATGAAATGAACCCCATCTTAAATATTCATTTAAAAGATTTTAGAGATCCTAATGTGTTTTGGCATGAACCTAGTAAGCAATTTGTGATGGTGGTTTCAAAGCCTAAAGAGTTTATTATTCAGTTGTATGGATCAAAAAATTTAATCCGATGGGATCTGTTGAGTGAGTTTGGCCAACAAGGTGATGTAGAAAAAATTTGGGAATGTCCTTCATTGTTGCAACTTCCCGTGGAAGGTAAGGTCGGGAGCAAAAAATGGGTGCTTTTCGTCTCTAGTCAGGGGCCTTATAAAGACTATGTGGGCATGCAATATTTTGTAGGTGATTTTGATGGAAAGAATTTTAAAAATGAAAATTCGCCGGAAACAAAGCTATATGTGGATCATGGCAAAGATTTTTATGCGGCTATTCCATTTTCAAATGTAAATTTCGAAAAGCCGATATGGCTAGGTTGGGCTTTAAATTGGGCTTATGCAAAGGATCAACCAACTTCCCCTTGGCGTGGTCAAATGTCCTCAGTGCGAGCCTTGTCATTAGCTTCTACGCCTCAAGGTTTGAGGCTAAAGCAAGTATTTATGCCGAAGATGGACCGATTAAAACCCCAATTTAAGCAAGCTAATTTCAAGATTATGGGAACGTCTAAGTTAGGGAATTTTAAATTTTCAAATAAAAAATCTTATTTGATTGAATTGGAAGTGTCAAGGTCAGTAGCGAAAAATTGGGGAATTTCTATCCGAGGAGTTGGTGTAAATTCAAATGAGAAAATTGATATTGGTTTTGATGAGGAAAAAAAACAATGGTTTGTTGACCGCAAAAAATCTGGTAAAATTATTCACAAAGGATTTTTGCTTGAAGATCGAGCTGATTTAATAAAAGGCAAAGGCAAAAAAATACGATTATTGCTCGACCATTCCATATTGGAGGTGCTTGCACAAGATGGATTGGTGGCTATTTCTAGCTTACGGTTTCCCATAGCAAGAGAAGAGGAATTTTGGCTTTTTTCTAGTAATAAGGAAACTATTATTAAACAAATATTGATTTTGGGTCTTTGATTTAGGGAATCTTCAATTATTTGACTAATTTATATTTTATTATTTTTACAAATAGATTATTTATGTCCATTTCAACTACAAGATTAGAGGTAATGACCGAGTTAGGCCGTAATATGGACAACTTTGTTGCTCAATATTTAAATCCGATCGATAGTAATTGGCAGCCTTCTGATATGCTTCCAGATTCAACAAAAGACAACTTTTTTGATGAAGTAAAACAATTGCAAGAAGCGGCAAAAGAATTGCCTTATGATTATTGGGCCGTGTTAATTGGTGATACGATTACTGAGGAGGCCTTGCCAACCTATGAGTCTTGGTTGATGGCAATGGATACTGTTAACCAACAAGATCAAGAAAATAGTTGGGTTCGTTGGATTCGCAATTGGACTGCTGAAGAAAGTAGACATGGAAATTTATTAGGGACTTATTTGTATTTATCTGGAAAGGTCGACATGCATTCAGTCGCTGTTTCTACCCAATATTTAATTGCTGATGGTTTTGATATTGGGACCTCAGGTGATCCCTATCGCAACTTCATTTATACCTCATTTCAAGAAATGGCAACGAATGTTTCTCATCGCCGAACTGCCTCATTAGCTAAGCAGCATGGTAACTCATTATTGTCAAGAATGTGCGCGCAGATTGCGGCGGATGAATTAAGGCATGCAAAAGCATACAAAGCATTTGTAACAGAAATTTTCAAACTTGATCCATCAGAAATGATGATTGCCTTTGCGGATATGATGAAGAAGAAAATTGTCATGCCGGCACATTTTTTACGTGAAATTAATGGAGCTAAGAGTTCTGTCTATGAGCATTTTTCTGATGCTGCACAGCGAATTGGTGTGTACACAACGATGGATTATATAAGCATCATGCAAGGTTTGATTAAAGATTGGGATATTGAAAAAATGTCTGGTTTGAATGATGTGGCCGAAAAGGCTAGGGATTATATTGGTAATTTGCCAGCTCGGTTAGAGAAGTTGGCGGACCGCGTAAAAATCCCTGAATTAGCGTATCCGTTTACTTGGATTGTGCAATAAATGAACACTAAATTGTCGATGAATGAGCTCAATAGGCTCGATATAACACAATTTAAAAATTCAGAAAAGTTCCCATTTGTTATGGTTCTGGATGATATTCGGAGCATGAACAATGTAGGTTCCGCATTTCGAACGGCTGATTCATTCCGGTGCTCACATATTTATTTGTGTGGAATAACGGCTAGACCTCCCCATAGAGAAATTTCTAAAACAGCCTTAGGGGCGGATGAATCTGTCGATTGGACCTATTTTGAAAGTCCATCAACCTGTATAAAAGCTTTAAAAGATCTTGGATATACATTAATCTGCGTGGAGCAAGTAAAAGATTCAATCTCTTTATTTGATTTTAAACCTGATCAAAATTATAAATATGCTTTTGTGTTTGGCAATGAAGTGTTTGGGGTTAATGAATTGTTTATTAAGTCGGCCGATTATTCGATCGAAATACCCCAATTTGGTACAAAACATTCATTAAATGTCTCTGTTTGTATGGGAATTATCAGCTACGATTTTGTTTCAAAAGTTAAAATTTATTTTTTCAATATTAAATTTTTCAACTTGCTTAAAAATTTAACACACTAAAATTTTTATTAATAATTTCTTTACATATATTTAACATATAATTAAAATATAATACTATGAGTGAGTCTGATAAAGTACTAGTCGATGTTTTAGCGACAATTGTACTGCCTAAATTGAAAGGTTTGAGCGAGAAAAATGCTAAGAAAATGGTTCAATTGAGTCATAAAGCTTTGGGGGATATTTCTAAGAAATACCACAAGTTGATGGATGAACAAGCTAAGGATTTAGCTAAGAAAAAAGAAAAAGCGGCCAAAGCGGCCAAGAAATTAGCCATCAAGGAAGCTAAAAAAAAACAAAAAGTAGCAAAAAAAGCATCTAAGCAAAAGCAAGTTTCTTTATTATTGGATGTTATAAAGCCAGTGGTAACCGGTAGGCCAGCAGTAGCAAGTGTCACAAAACCTAAGACACCAGCAAAAGCCACAGCTCGAACTTCTGCTACTAAAAAATAAAACGCTTATCCTTTAAAAATTGCGCTTATACCATTTCCTAAATGGGTATAAGCGCAATTTTTTATTTTAGCTAAAATTGTTTTACATATGATTTTATCCGTACGTCAAGTAGTTAAAAAATACTCAGATCATTTGGCCTTAGACCACATTGATTTAGAAATCCCACGGGCTAAGATATTTGGGTTATTAGGTCCGAATGGAGCTGGTAAGACTTCATTAATTCGTATCATTAATCAGATTACTGCTCCTGATTCTGGACAAATAATTTTTGATGGAGAGCCACTTTCTGCCAAGCACGTGGATCAAATTGGCTATTTGCCTGAAGAAAGAGGACTGTATAAGAAAATGAAAGTGGGGGATCAATTGTTGTATTTGGCTCAGTTGAAAGGGATGTCCAAATCAGAGGCTATTTCGAAATTGAAAGATTGGTTTATTCGATTGGACATTAAAGATTGGTGGAATAAGCCGGTGGATGATTTATCTAAAGGCATGCAGCAGAAGACTCAATTTATTGCCACCGTGGTTCATGAGCCTAAACTTTTAATCCTAGATGAACCATTTTCAGGATTTGATCCCATTAATGCTAATATGTTGAAAGATGAAATATTGGCTATTAAAGAGCGAGGGACAACTATTTTATTTTCGACGCATCGAATGGAAACGGTAGAGGAGTTGTGTGATGATATTGCGCTAATTAATCATTCAAGAGTGGTATTAGCTGGAGAAAAGGCGGAAGTCCAAAATCGATATAAACAGCATATATTTAAAATTAGGTATTTAGGTAATTTGCCCCTTGAGTTAAAAGGGGTAGAGGTTTTGTTGGTGAATGGCCAATCGGCGACATTAAAACTGTCCGCTGGGATTAGTTCAAATCAGGCCATCTCTCAAATTATTGCGCATGTTGACTTATTGGAATTTCAAGAATTAATTCCTTCATTCAATGATATATTTATCCAAGTAGTCAACGAAACGAATGCATATGAATAAGATTTTATTAATTATCCAGCGCGAATATATAACAAGGGTGTTGAAGAAGTCTTTTTGGATCTCTTCATTATTGGCTCCTGTCTTAATTACAGCCATTTATGCAATTCCTATTTGGTTAGCCATGAAGGATAAGGAAGTGAAGCGGGTAGAAATATTGGATTTAAGTGGTTTGTGGAAAAAGAGTGACCTTGTAGACAAAGAGGTTGTATTTGTTTTTACTACAGGAAAAGAGCAAGATTTGAAAATGTTATTTGCTTCAAAAGGATATGACGCATTTGTAAGTATTCCTAATGATGTATTAACTAATCCAAAAGGGGTGCATATTTATACGGCTAAGAACATCGGGATGTCGTTAAAAGAGTCTGTGGAGAAGCTACTCCAAAACAAGGTGCGCCATGAATTATTGCTTAAAGCTGGCATTTCTCCTCAGATTTATGAAAGCACTCAAGTTGACATAGATAGTAAGACGATTACGGTGTCAACCGACGGGCAAGAGACAAGATCTAGTTCTGGGGGAGCGATGATTTTAGCTGGAATTATGGGTTTGGTGTTGTATGTGACTTTGTTGTTATATGGATCTCAAGTGATGAACGGGGTCATTGAAGAAAAAAGCAGTCGGATTATTGAGGTGATTATTTCCTCGGTTAAACCCTATCAATTGCTTTTAGGAAAGATTATTGGCGTGGGGCTTGTGGGCCTAACTCAGTTTTTACTTTGGATTGTTTTGACTATTGGCTTAACGCAGGTAACCAGTAAATTATACGGAGAAAAAGTGAAAAATAACCTGACTCAAATTAAGCAAATAGACTCAGGCAAGCAAGGTAGTTTAATCTCAAAAAGTGAGGAAGAATCTACTATGTCGGAGGTAACCAAAGTATTAGAAAGCACGAATATACCGATGGTTATAGCGGCTTTCTTGTTTTATTTTTTTGTTGGTTATATGCTTTATAGCTCTTTATTTGCGGCGATCGGCTCGGCGGTGGAAAGTGCTACCGAGGCCCAGCAATTTACTTTTATTGTGATGATTCCGATTATATTATCCTTTTTGATGGCGCAGTATACGATGCAAGATCCAGATAGTAATATTGCATTTTGGGCGTCGATGATCCCATTTACATCACCCATTAACATGATGGTTCGATTGCCCTATGGAGTTCCTACTTGGGAATTAATCTTGTCTATGGTTTTATTAGTCTTGGGATTTTTGGGCTGTAGCTGGGTTTCTGCACGAATTTATCGCGTAGGGATTCTGATGTATGGCAAGAAAGTTACCTGGAAGGAATTGGGTAAATGGTTGTTCTATAAAGAGTAATTAGATATTTAGCCATTTATCTAATTCAAATTCATTGAAACCTGCGATAATTCTATTTTTGTCAACAAGAATAGGTCGTTTGATAGCAGAGTTTTTTTCTAAAAGGAATTCAAATGCTTTTTGTGGATCATTTAATTCCAATTTTGTCTCCTCGGGCAACTGTCTATAAGTTGATCCTTGTTTATTAAATACTTTTTCAAGGCTTAATTGGTCTATGAAACCTTGCAGCTCATCGGGACTTATTCCATTTTTTTTATAATTAATGAATTCGAAAGGAATGCCTTTTGATTGAAGGTATTCGAATGTTTTTTTCATTGTATTGCAGGCTGGAATTCCGTAAATTTTCAACATTGTATTAATTATTTAGTTTTCTTGTTTTGCGTGTCAATTTTGGTGGTATTTTTGTAAACTTATTACAAAATTAATACAAAAAGCCATATGGAATATAGAATTGAAAAGGATACGATGGGTAAGGTTCAGGTACCTGCTCATGTATATTGGGGGGCACAAACTCAGCGTTCGATTGAGAACTTCCCTATCGCTCAGGATATTAATAAAATGCCAAAGGAGATTATACGTGCCTTTGCATATCTTAAAAAGGCTGCGGCAATCACTAATTTTGAGGCTGGAGTTCTTGACGAGGCTAAGAAAAATTTAATTTCAGCTGTTTGTGATGAAATTTTAGCGGGTCAATGGGCAGATCAATTTCCTTTAGTTGTGTGGCAAACTGGATCTGGTACTCAATCTAATATGAATTGTAATGAGGTTATTGCGTACCGTGCTCACGTTATGCAAGGGGGTAATTTATTGGATGAACAAAAATTTGTTCACCCTAATGACGATGTAAATAAATCTCAATCTTCGAATGACACGTTTCCAACGGCCATGCATATTGCTGCATATCAAACGCTAACGGAAGTCACGATACCGGGTATAACTAAATTGAGGGATACATTAGAGACGAAGGCCCATTCGTTTAAACATGTGGTTAAAATAGGTCGAACGCATTTTATGGACGCCACTCCTTTGACTTTGGGTCAAGAATTTTCAGGTTACGTATCACAGTTGACGCATGGACTAAAGGCCATCAACAACACCTTAGCACATTTATCGGAGTTGGCCTTAGGGGGAACGGCGGTAGGAACTGGGATTAATACACCCAAGGGATATTCTGAAAATGTAGCTAGTCATATTGCAAATTTGACAGGTTTACCCTTCATTACGGCTGAGAATAAATTTGAAGCTTTAGCTGCTCATGATGCTATAGTTGAGGCTCACGGAGCATTGAAAATGGTGGCTGTGAGTCTAATGAAGATAGGAAATGATATCCGTATGTTGTCATCTGGGCCACGCTCGGGCATAGGTGAGATTTATATTCCTGATAACGAGCCAGGATCTTCCATTATGCCTGGGAAAGTAAATCCTACACAATGTGAGGCGATGACTATGGTTGCGGCCCAGGTTATGGGAAATGATGTGACGATTGGCATCGGTGGGTCCAACGGGCATTTCGAGTTAAATGTGTTTAAGCCTGTGATGATTTATAACTTTCTACATTCAGCTAGATTGATTGGAGATGTTTGCGTTGCCTTTAATGATAAATGTGCGATAGGTATTGAACCCTTACATGAAAATATCTTAAAACATGTCAATAACTCGTTGATGCTGGTAACCGCATTAAATACAAAAATAGGTTATTATAAAGCAGCAGAAATTGCCCAAACAGCACACAAAAATGGCTCTACATTAAAAGAAACAGCAATTTCCTTGGGATATGTGACCGCTGAAGAGTTTGATGCATGGGTTAAACCTGAGAATATGGTAGGAGAGATTAAATAATTTTTTTTGAAAAATATTCGATTCTCATCCAGAAGTATAAAAAATGACCTATAAAGCGATTTAGGGCATTTTTTATGCCATTAACTCATTTCTCTAAGCTCTATGGTAAAAAATGAGTTGGGAAAAGGAAAACTCATGGCAATTTCTGTTGCCACCTCAATCGAAGGTAAAATCAAGGTGATAATTTGTGAAATTTCGCCTCCGTCAATTTGTTGAATGATCTTATTTTCGATTTTGCCACTCTTTGAAAAATAACTTTGTGAACCCGTAAATTTTTGAAAAAGCATGTCAGAATATTTCGATTTTAGTTCTTTTAACCAAGTACGAATGACTTCAAATTCTTCCTCATTGAGCAGGCTATTTTTACCTGAAATTCCTTCAACTGGGCCTCTAACTATGATGACAAATCGTTTCATGAAAATATAATTATTTTACTATTTAAAATTCACTTTGAAATTTATCAAATGGATTTTGAAAGTCTTGTTGTTTGGGTAAATTCGATTTTTCTTTTAAAACGGATTTTATCTTTTCTGGTTTTTCGGGTAAAAAAGGGGAGAGCCAATTCGATAAAATTTGTAGGGTTGCTTTTTCAATCGAGTAAAAAATAAAAACTCCATTTCTGCGAGTACTTACAATACCAGCTTCCTTTAAGACAGAAAGATGCCTGGATATAGTAGGTGCGGCGAAAGAAAATTGTTCGAAAATTGCCGTAGCAGGTAATTCCCCCGACTGCAATAATTCTACAATCTTTCTTCTTGATTCGTCTCCTAATGCTTTTGCAATTTCCTCTACACGCATAATTATTACTTATTTAGCTAATTTAGGTATTTCTTTATTAAATTCCAAATACATCTATTTTGTGTTATTTAGGCTTATTATTTAGAGTTGCATCTTTTATTTAGCTTTATTAACAATTATAATTATCTATTTAACTAATTATATAGCTGATACACAAATTATTTATTAGTTATAATGCTAATTAAAGTTTATAAACAAATCTTGACTATGATGGATATTATTGTTTTGTTTTAGATGCATTTAAATGATTTTTAATGTTTGTTTTTAAAATAAAAAAAATCCTTAGAAATAGATCTAAGGATTTTGCTTGTAAGCATAGATTAGTTGTTTATTCTTTATTCGGGTTTATTTGATAAATACTTGTAGCCTAATTTTTCACATAGACTCTTTTTACCCGACTACTGATGTTAGTCATTATTTCGTAAGGGATTGTTTTTGCTTTTATGGCTAGTTTGGATAATTGTATTTTTCCGCCAAAGGCCAAGGCTATATTTCCTGTCTTTACATCTTTTAAATTACTTATGTCAACCATCGTCATGTCCATACAAATGGCTCCAATAGTTGGACATAATTCGCCATTAATTTCGAATAGTCCTTTGCCCATTCCAAGTGATCTCGGGTAGCCATCTGCATACCCGATGGCTAATGTGGCGATGGTACTTTTTACTTTTACTCTACCTTTTCTCCCATATCCTACGGTCTCATTTTCGTTTACTATTTTTATTTGAGATATGTATGTTTTTAGTGATAGCACATTTTCAATCTTTTTAATCTCTTTTTTATTATGTGAAATACCATATAAACTGATACCTAATCTGACCATATCTAATTTAGCTTCTGGATAATTCTCGATAGCTGCTGAATTGGCTATGTGTAGAAGCGGCGTATAACTTAATTTATGAGTTAATATCGCTGACATTTTTTTGAATTCAGCTATTTGGTTTTTTGTAAACAAATTGTGCTTTATATTTTCTGAGGCTACTAAATGGCTCATAATACTGACCACCCATAATTGAGGCATTTCAGCTAAACAAGTAGCTAATTTATCGATTTCATGGTTTTCAAAACCTAATCTTTTCATACCCGTATCCAATTTGATATGAATTTTTATATTTTGTTCGTTGTACAGGCAATATTCATCTAATGCTTTTAACAATTCAAAATTAAATATTTCTGGCTCGAGCGAAAATTCGATTAGTTTAGCAAATTCTTCTATTTGTGGATTCATCACCATGATCGGCGTATAAATACCATTTTTTCTTAATTCAACACCCTCATCGGTATAGGCTACTGTTAGATAATCCACGCCTTGTTGTTGGAGTATCTGGCCAATTTCTATAGCTCCGGCACCATAAGCGAATGCTTTGATCATGAACATTAATTTAGTTTCTAGGCCAATTTTATTTTTATAGTAACTTAAATTATTTTGTAATGCGTCTAAGTTGATTTCGAGTTGGGTACAGTGTGATTTATTTTCTAATGCATAAACGAGCTTTTCGAAATTGTACTTCCTCGCTCCTTTTAATAAGATAGCTGCATCAAATAACGAATTTAATCGCCCTGATTTAAGTAAATCTTCTGTGGTTTGATATACTTCAATTCCGTCAATTTTATCTTTATTCCGTAATATTTGACTGCCTATGCCAATGATTAAATCTATTTTTTGATTTAAAATCATGGTATTTATTTGTGCATACAAGTTTTCTTCCGGCAAACCCGTTTCTAAAAAATCACTTAAAATCAATATTTTTTTCTTCAACTCATAGTTCATCAACAGGGGTAATGCTAATCTCAAACCATCGATATCGTTGTTGTATGAGTCATCAATTATTTTATTCCCTCGCAGCCCTTCTTTAATTTCTAGGCGCATCGATATAGGCTTTATTCGTCGTATCGCTTGATTTAAAGCTTGATTGTCCATGCCCAACACGTGCGCCATGAGTAAACAATGACAAATATTTTCTAATGAAGCGTCATCCGTTAATTCAGTTTTTACGTCAATAAATGGTTCGCTTTGAGATGCTTTTTTGAATTTTATTTGAGTTTCGTGAGCTGATTTAGTAAAATGGACAAAAATATTTTTAGTTGGATCCTCCGTACTCCATTCGATCAGTTCAATTTCTGGATTTATATTTTTAATATAGGGTTGGATGATTTTGTTCAATGGCCCTGACCTGTAAATCAGTATTTTACTATTTTTAAAGAGTGATAATTTTTCTTTTAATTTCTGTTCTTCATGAATAAAATTAGCGCTATGTGCTTCTCCAAAATGGGTTAAAATTCCATGACTCGGTTTTAAAATGGATTCTAATTTCTCCATTTCACCGGGTTGCGAAATACCCGCTTCAAATATCCCCAAATTATGATTGGGTTTTATCGCCCATACAGACAATGGGACACCTATTTGTGAATTATAGCTTTTGGGGCTTTTGACCAAATTGTATGTGCTATTAAGCAAAGCAGCAAGCCACTCTTTGCAAATCGTTTTACCATTTGATCCTGTAATTGCCACTAGATCATAGGAAAACTTTTTTCGATGTTGGGCTGCTAAATTTTGAAAAGCTTCAATACTATTTTCCACTACATAAAAATCAGCATCATCCCATTTTTTTGCTTTCTCCGATAAAATACCAATCCAAGCTAGCTTTTCTACCACAAACTCTTTGACACCACTTTTATAGAGATTCTCAATATACTGATGCCCGTCATGATGAATGCCTCTGACGGCAAAGAAAGCAGTATTAGCAGCGTCATAAATCTGCCTACTATCTAAGCTAATCAATAATGATTTTAAAGATTGGGGTGGTAAGGTGTAAATCATATACGGTTATTCATTTCGCAATAGGCTAAAATACAAAAAGGCAAGGAAACATTTCCTTGCCTTTAAAATAAATTCATATTTTTTTATGCTTCTAATGCGGCGACACCTGGTAAAATTTTGCCTTCCATGTATTCAAGCAATGCTCCCCCACCTGTCGACACATAACTTACCCGATCGCCATATCCTGCATTATTGACCGCCGATGCAGAATCTCCACCACCAATTAATGAAAATGCGCCATTGTCCTCCGTTGCCTTAACAACAGCATCCGCTATGGCATTAGTCCCTTTAGCGAAATTTGGAAATTCAAAGACACCCATGGGTCCATTCCATAAAATTGTTTTCGATTGAGCGACTACCTGTTGGAATAATTCAATCGATTTAGGGCCAATATCTAAACCTTCCCAACCGTCTGGAATTTCACCCCGATTTACAATTTGCCGGTTGGCATTGTTATTAAAATCATCTGCACACACATTATCTAATGGCATATAAATATTAACACCTTTAGCTTCTGCTTTTTCGATGAGTGATTTGGCCAATTCTACTTTATCCGGTTCTGAAATGGATCGACCAATTTTCCCGCCTCCGGCTAATGAAAATGTGTAGGTCATTCCTCCGCCGATAATTAGATTGTCTACTTTATCTAATAGTTGCTCTATAATTAATATTTTATCTGAAATTTTTGAACCTCCCATGATCGCAGTAAATGGTCTTTCTGCGTATTCCAATATTTTTTGGGCATTTTCAATTTCTGCTTGCATCACAAAGCCTGCTACTTTTTCACTAAAAAACTGACCTATTACCGCAGTGGAAGCGTGTGCTCTATGCGCAGTTCCAAACGCATCATTCACCCACGCATCTCCTAATTTGGATAATTTTTCTGCAAAAGCTGGGTCTCCTTTTTCTTCCTCCTTGTAAAAACGCAAATTTTCTAACAGTAAAATTTCGCCAGCTTTTAATTCAGAGGCTAATGTAATAGCCTCTTCACCTATGCAATCAGGAGCAAATTTAACTTTTACTCCAAAAACAATGGATAAGGGCGTAACCAAATGCCTTAAAGAATATTTTTCAATTGGACCATCTTTAGGCCTACCTAAATGCGACATTAATATAACAGAGCCACCGTCATGAATAATCTTTTGAATGGTCGGAATCGTTGCCTTAATTCTTGTATCATCTGTAATTTCAAAACGCTCATTTAAGGGCACATTAAAGTCTACGCGAACTAATGCTTTTTTACCGGCAAAATTAAAGGTTGAAACTGTTTGCATATTTATTTTGTTTCGAAATTGTTTTATTAAATTGAACTTATTCCAGGCAACGCAAATATACTATTGTTTTGCAATTTGTTGAAATAATCTAATTTTATGTTTAAAAACTTGAAATTTATCTATAAATAGTACAATTTTTGATTTTATTTATATTGTAAAATGACCCAGCAGCCTATTCCCGACTTAGCCCCTTTTTACTATTGGGAAAATTTTAATTATGTTTTGGGCTATGTGAAAAAACAGTATCAAAATTTATTGTCGGATTCGGAAAATTCTTTCATAAGAGATTTTGAAAATCTACCTAAAGAATCGCAATGCCTGTACCTTCGTTTAGCCAGTAGGCGAGCGCTTTGGTTTAGAGAAGAAAAACTTAGCTATGTCGAAATTTCTAAAATTCCTTTACGTTTAAATGAGTTGGGCGAAAATGGTTTTGTACGTTTTGCTTCCACCCTTGATTCCGTTGATTTAGGCTCCATATTGTCTGTATTTTCAAAGAAGGAATGCATCGCTTTGACCTCAACGCTGGCCAGCTTTCCTACCTACGCAACATCTATTTCAAAAGACGATTTAGTTAATTTATGTAAGCCTTTTAGCTCTGAAATAATGCAAGGTTTGAACGGAATGGCTGGTCGACTCATTTGTCCGGGCCAATTAGAATATTTTACATTTATTCAATTCTTGTTTTTTGGCACAAAATTTCGTGATATGTCCGAGTTTGTTATTCGGGATTTGGGCCATAGGCAATACGTGGCGGTGAATGAGGAAGAATTTGTTCCCTATTTTCAGACGAGAAAGGAGGCCATCGAAAAATGGAAAATTAGTCTTTGGCGGGAAAATTTTCATGAAAAGTCTAAAGATTCAACATCAATTTTTGAATTAGTTCAATCATGGAATCTAGAAATTCTACCGATGTTGCCAACTATTTCGGATGTTGCCGTTGGTTCCTTTGAGCGTGCATTATTTTCGTTAGGGCGTTGGCTTGAACGCCAAGGCTATTTGGAGCTTGCGTTGGACATTTATGAGCCCAGTTTATCCTGCTTATCTTTAGAACGTCGGGTCCGAATTCTAGCCAAATTAAAGCGAATAGAAGAGGCTTTGATGCTAGCAAATGTGGGCCTTGAGCTTTCTGTTTCTCCCAAAGAGACCCACTTCTTTGAAGATTTTATTTTAAAGCAAAACTCGAAGAAGCATATAAAAGCAGTAACTCAATCGTTGAAATCGTCTCCCACTTTATTGATTGATATTCAATGGAAGGGGAATGTAGAAATGGGGGTCATCCAATATTTTGAGAATTTGGGTTATTCAGCCCATTTTACAGAAAATCATCTTTGGAAAAATATACTGGGTTTAATAGGTTGGGATTTGATTTTTGATAAAAACCAAACAGGAATGCACCATCCATTTCAGTGGGCGCCAAGTCATTATTCTTCGGATGGTTTTACTGTGGGGAAGGAAAAAGATTTTGAAGAAAAAATTTGTTTATTGGCCTCGCCAGACATATTTATGGCCCATGCCTCAGAAATCATGAAAAACCATGAGGGTAAATTGAACCCTTTGATCGATTGGTATACACTTGATATTCCATTAATTCTGGAGTTGGTTCGCCAAATCTCCTTTGAGAGTTTATCGAAGGTGTTACGTTATTTATGGACACATGTATCAACTCACGCAAAAGGATTTCCTGATTTGTTTATTTTTAAAGATTCTGAATACCAATTTATAGAAGTAAAATCGCCCACGGATCACTTGTCGGCGATACAATATTTTTGGCATGATTTTTTACGAAAGGCTGGGATTGAAACCCAATTGTGCCGAGTGGTTTGGACGGATTAAAGTAATTTCAAAATAAATAGTTCATAAAACTTGACATGCTTTTAAAAATCGGTTACATTTCCAAAGAATCACAAACGTTCTTTCTTCTTTAAGCCTTAGTTGGTTCCCAAGGCATTTTCCATCCTTTAAATTGTATGCTTATGAAAGTGCAAGTTCACGCCATTCACTTCAATGCTGATCAAAAATTAATTGACAGCATTCAAGCTAAATTAGATAAATTGGAAACATTTTATGACCGAATAACCAGTGGTGAGGTTTTTTTGAAAGTCTCTACTGGGTTAGGAAAAGTAAAAGAAAAATTTTTAGAAATTAGATTAGTTGTGCCGGGTGCCGTTTTGTTTGTAAAAGAAAAGGCTAAATCATTTGAAGAAGCTTTGGATTTGGCACTTAATGCACTCACAGAGAAAATCAAAAGATTTAAATCGAAAATAAATCAAATTAAAATTGGGCGATTGCCTGATATATCGACTGAATTTTAACATTAAAAAAGGGGCTTTCATTAAAGCCCCTTTTTATTCACTTATTTTCATGAAACCTATAAGCCAAAAGCGCTTTTAACGGTATCCACATAATCTAATTTTTCCCAGGTAAATAATTCCACTTCCTTGGTCACTTGTTGGCCATTAGGTCCTAAAAAATGCTTCGTTACTACTTCATTTTTACGTCCCATGTGGCCGTAAGCTGCTGTTTCTGAATAAATGGGGTTTCTAAGTTTTAATCTTTGTTCGATAAAATAAGGGCGCATGTCAAAAATAGCTTCCACTTTTTTGGCAATTTCCCCATCCGTTAAACCTACTTTTGCCGATCCATAGGTGTCAATAAATAATCCACATGGTTTTGCCACACCGATCGCATAAGAAACTTGAACTAATACTTGGTCACACAATCCTGCAGCCACTAAATTTTTCGCAATATGTCTTGTGGCATAGGCAGCGGAACGATCCACTTTAGAGGGATCTTTTCCTGAAAATGCCCCACCACCGTGTGCTCCTTTTCCACCGTACGTATCCACAATTATTTTACGTCCCGTCAAACCTGTGTCGCCGTGTGGTCCACCAATCACAAACTTACCAGTAGGATTAATGTGATACGTAATGGCATCATTAAATAAGGCTTGTAACTCGGGCTTTAATTTTGATTTAACACGTGGAATAACAATTTCAACGATGTCTTTTTTGATTTTGGCCAACATATCAGCTTCCGCAGCAAAGTCGTCATGCTGTGTCGAAACAACAATCGTGTCAATTCTTTGTGGTACGTGATTATCGCTATATTCAATGGTCACTTGGGATTTTGCATCTGGACGAAGGTACCCAATTAACGAGGATTCATTATTGCGAATAGAAGACAACTCTTGTAAAATTTTATGAGCTAAATCTAATGCCAATGGCATATAATTATCGGTCTCTTTAGTTGCAAAGCCAAACATCATTCCTTGATCTCCCGCTCCTTGATCTTCCGGATTAGCCCGATCAACTCCCTGATTAATATCAGCAGATTGCTCGTGAATGGCCGAAAGAATACCACAAGAATTAGCTTCAAACATATATTCAGACTTAGTATAGCCTATTTTCCGAATTACTTCCCGCGTAATAGCTTGCACATCTAAGTAGGTAGTCGTATTTACCTCGCCTGCTAAAACGACCTGACCAGTGGTCACTAGAGTTTCACATGCAACTTTGGAGTTAGGGTCAAAGGCCATAAAATGGTCAATTAACGCATCGGAAATTTGGTCAGCAACTTTATCAGGATGTCCTTCAGACACTGACTCTGAGGTAAATAAATAAGCCATTCGAGAATTAGTTTATAAATTAAGTTTTAAGAATACACAAATTTAATATTAATATTAGAGAGCCACAAATTGAATTTAGGATATGGTCATGGCAATTTATTTCCTTTGAAAAATAATTTGATCGCAGCTGATAAAAAAGGGTAGGTGGGCACCGTGAGCATTAAGGATAAATCTTCCCGTAAACTTGTTTTCTCTTCCAAAAAACGCAACATTTTTTGAGGGGAATTTTTAAAGAAAAGAGATTCAAATACTTTTGATCCAGCTATTTTTTGATCGATGAATACTTGTAAAAATACTTTGTCTAGCCATTTTTTAAACTGGAGTTCCTTTAAGACTAATGCCTTGAAATTTTTTGCTTCAAGATTGGCCACTAATTCTTTTAATGTGTGCTGAGTCCTCAAAAAACTATATCCGGTCGTTGATTTTACAAATCCTCCAGAGGTGCCAATCTTAATTATTTTTACATGTAAATTTTGGAAATCATCTTCCATGGGTCGCATAGGGATCACTCCATATTCTTCTTCTAAAAGATCATAATCATCTTCTCCGAAACCATAGTAAGCCAATAAATAGGCTTTCAATTTATCTCTATAAAAGGTTTTGTCTCGGATATTGCCTGAAAAAAAGGTGTATTCAAATAAGGCTTTTTTGGGGCTTGTGGGCAAAACATACATGAATTCGCATTCCATATCGAACGCTACTCGAAAATCAAATAAATCGGCCGACTCTGGTTTGAATACAGGAAAATGACTTTCGATGGTCCAACCTAAAAAATGTTGTTTGATGTGTTGGGGATTTTCAAAATCACATGTAAAAGTGCTGATGCTATCAAAGACTTTTTGCGATGCATAAAAATCTCCTTGATCTGTTCCAACCACCCCCCCCAATCCTTTATAAAAAAATGAGTTGATTTTCGCCTCCAAAAACTGGATGTTATGCTTAGTGGCCAATTGTTTATTGACGTAGGAATACCAATCGCCACTATTAATTTTATTGTATTGAAATGGGCTGATATTCAATAGTTTAGATTGGTTGCTTTGGCTGTGAAACCATAAGGAATCCCAGCTTTTTTCCGCAACTTTATCGAATTCCTCTTCACGATCAGACCAATAGCACCAGGTTTTATCGTTTTTATTTTTGGGGAATTGGTCAATGATTAAAATAGGTAAATCCCCTAAAGAACTTTTTGAAAGGTAATAAGCCAAGGATAAACCGGCCATTCCACCGCCTGCAATAATAAACGCAAACTGGGATTGCACAGGCTTATTCATGAATTAGATGTGTTTCTCAGCGTGATAGGATGAACGCACTAAAGCTCCTGACTCCACATAGTTTAATCCTCTTTTCAGCCCCTCCTCCTTATACATCAAGAAAGTCTCCGGATGAATCCATTCAATCACTTCATGGTGCATTTTGGTCGGCTGTAAATATTGACCCAACGTTAACACATCCAACCCATGAGCTATTAAATCATCCATCGCCTGAAAAACTTCTTCCTTTGTTTCTCCTAAGCCTAACATAAGTCCCGATTTCGTTCTTTTTCCAAACTCTTTCGTTCGCTTCGTTTGCTCTAAACTTCGCTCGTACTTGGCTTGTGGTCGAACGAATCTGTACAAACGGGCCACGGTTTCCATATTATGTGACACGACTTCTTGGCCTCCCTCGATCATTCGGATTAAGGCATCCCAATTGCCTTTTGTATCTGGAATAAGTGTCTCAATGGTTGTTAATGGTGTAGTTTCTTTAACCGCTCTTACGGTTTGATACCAAATTTCAGCACCACGATCCTTCAACTCATCTCGATTGACCGACGTGATGACCGCATGTTTTACCTTCATTAATTGAATTGCTTCTGCTACTCGGCGTGGCTCATCTTCATCATATTCATTAGGTCTTCCAGTCGCCACCGCACAAAAAGTACAGGATCGAGTACAAACATTTCCCAATATCATGAAAGTTGCCGTTCCTTCTCCCCAGCATTCGCCCATGTTGGGGCAATTTCCAGATTGACAAATGGTATGTAATTTGTACTCATCGACTATTTTCCGAACATTCGTATATTTCTCACCAATGGGCAGTTTAACCCGCAGCCAGTCTGGCTTTCTTGAGGTAGGGGCTGAATTCACTTGGGGTAATTCGATCATATTGTATTTTATTTACTCTTTCCAAAGAAAAAGGTTAGATATCCAGTGGTATAAACCGATCGCTGTGGCGTTTGGTTTAACATTTCAATAGGTTTGGAAAAATAATCCACAATAAATCCCATTTCCAAAGCTAAATAATTCTGTTTAAATGAATCCAATTCTACATTGAAGGCTCCTTTTAAATGCCAGCCCGGAACATAAATAGATTCGCTGGCGCCCTTAAAAAAGCTACTTTCACCTAAAATAGTCGTTCGTTGGTAGGTGTTGTCGTAGGTTTGTGACATGGGAATAGAGAGGATGGATGATTTTCCAGATCCTGGATTCACATAGGAAATGTCGACATGATAAGGCATTTGCATCCCTATATTGGGCCCTGTGGCGATTAAACCCTTTAAGGCGGCTCCCCCTTCGGATGGTTTTTTAAATAAGGTCCATTGTCGGCCATATTCAGGTCTAATAACAATTAATTGATTTAATTTACCTTCCGTATAACCTCTTCCGTTGTATGAATAGGGTGAATCAAACTCTCTGTAATCCTTGATGATGGACAAATCTACTCCGATAAGTGATTGAATTTTGTTATTATTCATCCACACTTTTTTAGCGGTAAGCCCACCAAATATTCCGGAACTTGTTGACGTACTAATCCCAAGGGCTAATGTTCCTGTTGGATTGAGATTTTTCGACGGGCCATCGTTATTTTTGGAAATTACTTTAGACCTATTGGAAGAGCTGGGCGCCTGAATAATGGTTTCTTTAGGTGCTGATTTTCTTTGGGCCCAAACAACGGTTGAGGTACAACAAAAAATAAAAAGAACTTCTATTAATTTTTTCATTCGCTCAAATAGGGTTTTAATTCGTCTACCGATATATCCCAATGGGTAGCGGAATAGGTACAAGCACCTTTATTGATGACTAAGACTTGAGGGGACTGATGTTGGATCCCAAACTTTTCTGCAATTTCTAAGGAAATAGGTCGGCATGCGATCAAATCCAAATAAAAAGCAGTGTTTCCCGTTGTTCCCCAAGCTCGCTCAAATCGATTTAACGCAGTGGATGAAATGGAGCAACGGGTACTATGTTTGAAAATGACCACAGGTTGATTTAGCGAAATTTTAACGATTTCATCCAATTGATATAGGTCTGTTAATGGGTTCCAATGCATAAGGATGATGTAGGTATTCGTCTAATTTTGTAAATTTATTGTTTCAACATCAAATTTAAGAAAAATTGAGGGTTTGGCTGTATATTTTTGCCTTGTTTTTATATAAGCAGATTTTAGGAATCATTTCTGTGTTCCATAGCAAGGCTAAGAGATGGAATTATGGCCAAAAACATGTTTGGGAAGGGCTGGAATCTGCTTTCGAAAATAATAATAAGCCTGTTGCCTGGTTTCATACAGCATCCATGGGTGAATTTGAACAGGGAAAACCCATCATCGATGCGTTTTCTAACGAATATCCTGACTATTTTATTTTAGTTACCTTTTTTTCGCCTTCAGGTTATGAGGTTAGAAAAAATGTGCTAGGTATTGATTATGTAAGTTATTTGCCTTTTGATGGTGCGTCAAGCAGCCAAAGATTTTTGGATATTGTCCGTCCGTCTACAGTATTTTTTGTGAAATATGAATTTTGGTATTTCTATTTGCGTGAACTGAAAAACCGTAACATAAAAACGATTTTAGTTTCAGCCATTTTTAGAAAAAATCAACTGTTTTTTACTTGGTATGGTGGTTTTTTTAGAAATATGTTAAAGTCATTTAATCATTTATTTGTTCAAGATGAATCGTCTAAAAATTGGTTAAATACGATTGGTATTCAGCACGTTACATTAGGTGGTGATACGCGATTTGATCGTGTATTATCCAATCTTCGTTCGGCTCAATCTTGGTCTTTATTTTCGGAGTTTGTTGGCCAGAATGAATTTGTGGTCCTAGGTTCAGTTTGGGATGCTGATATGAATTGCTTAATTCCCATCATAAATTCAGGTAAATTTCCTTTCAAATGGGTGGTGGTTCCGCACGAAATTAATGAATCCACTTTAAAATCATGGGAGTCGAAGATTGAAATTCCTGTAGTCTATTCTAAAGGTGAACCTTTAGATGCGAATGCACAGGTATTGTTTGTGAATGAGGTGGGGCGCTTATCTTCTTTGTACCGCGGGGCCTTGTTTGTCTATATTGGCGGTGCTTTTGGTGCAGGTTTGCATAATACCTTGGAGGCTGCCGTTTTTGGGCCCACAGTCTTTTTTGGCAATAAGAATTTTGAAAAATTCAATGAAGCGGTAGAATTGGTTAATTTAGGATTAGCTTTTCCCATCGCTAATAGCCAAGAATTACAAGAAAAAATGCTTGAAATTTATCATTCAGAAGACTTATTGGTCCAAAAACAAGTGCAATCTCGCCAATTTGTAGCCACACATGCAGGTGCCACAGCATGTATCATGAACTATGTAAGAAAAAATTTAGGCCAAAAACATGCTGAATAAAGGTCTCATCATGCGTTCAACAGGCTCTTGGTATGAAGTTCGTGCCGATTCAGGAAAGGTATATCGAGCCCGATTAAAAGGGAAGTTTAAATTGAATGGTCCTAAAACATCGAATCCAATTACCGTGGGAGATCATGTACTTTTCTCGATGGAGGATGAGACTAATCAAACGGTGCTCATTGAAGAAATTTCGCCCAGGCAAAATTATATTATTCGAAAATCTGTCCACAAGACAAGTCATGGCCAATTGTTAGCGGCTAATGTAGATCAAGCCATTTTTATATTTACGTATAAATTCCCCAAAACATCCTTGGGATTTTTGGATCGTTTTTTAGTCACTGCGGAGGCATTTCGAATTCCTGTGACGATCGTTTTTAATAAGATGGACTTATTAAATGAGGAAGAAAAAGACCAAATTTTTGAGTGGGCAGGTTTATATCAAGAATTAGGATATGGGGTTTTATTCACCTCAATCCCATTGAATCAAGGCATTTCGGAATTCAAAGAAATGTTTGAAGGCAAGGTGTCTTTAATGGCCGGACATTCGGGTGTGGGTAAATCAAGTCTTTTAAATATTGTCGCGCCTACCTTACATATTAAAACTAAAGAAATTTCTGATTTTGCCCAAAAAGGGGTTCATACCACTACGTATTCTACGATGTGGGAGTTAGGGCCCCAAACCTATTTGATCGATAGCCCAGGCATCAATGAATTAGGGGTCATGGAAATAGAAAAAGAGGAATTGGCTCATTATTTCCCCGAAATGCGGGCACTTTTGGGACAGTGCAAATTTAATAATTGTTTACATTTGCATGAACCACATTGCGTGGTCCAACAAGCAGTTAAGGACGGTGAAATTGCGTCAAGTAGATATTTAAGTTATTTTAGTATTTTTGAAAATGACGATAATCGTCGATAAACCTATGGAAAAAAAATATAATTGGGGGATAGATTTAGGAGGGACGAAAATTGAATGTGCTATTTTAGATCAACATGATCCGACCCAAGTTATTTTACGCGAGCGTATTGACACAGAATCGATCAAAGGATATGATCATATCATTGCACAAGTAGGTAGGTTGATTGATTCGGTGAGTCAAAAAGTGGGATTTAGGCCTACTCGCCTAGGTTTTTCAACTCCAGGGGTATTGGATCCAGCCTCACAAACCATGAAAAATTGCAACACAACTTGCATGAATGGCCAACCTATGGACATAGATTTGGCCAAAGTGGTGGGTTGTCAGGTTGTATTGGCCAATGATGCCAATTGCTTTGCTTTAGCTGAAGCGCTTTTAGGTGCCGTTCCAGCTATTAATAAGGATGCTCATGTTGTTTTTGGTGTTATTTTAGGAACGGGTGTCGGTGGTGGATTAGTGGTGAATGGGAAGGTCATTAATGGCCTTCATGGAATTGGGGGCGAATGGGGGCATAATATTTTAGAAGAAGGTGGCGAGCCGTGTTATTGCGGTAAGGCAGGTTGTGTCGAGAAAGTCATTGCCGGTCCATCGTTAGAGTTGTTTTATGAAAGACAAACGGGGGCCAAAAAGAAATTAAAAGATATCGTTCAAGCCTATCATGAAGGTTCTGATTCGAATGCCATAGCGACCATGGAACGATTATTTGAATATTACGGCAAAGCCATTTCCACGCTAATTAATGTCATCGATCCTGATGTGATTGTGATCGGTGGGGGAGTTGGAAACATCGATTTATTGTATAGCAAGGGTTATGAGCGAATTAAAAAATACATTTTCAACTCAGGTGAAGTATTGACCCCCATCGTTAAACCGAAATTAGGAGATAGCGCGGGTGTTTTTGGAGCGGCTATGTTGTAATAGACGATTAAGAGGTTATCGGCCTAAAAATTATAAAGCACAGAAATAGTTTGTGAGCTCTGTGACCCTGTAAATCTAAAGTAATATTTTCCCGAGCTCAGTGGCGGAAGAAATATCTCTTCATGAGTTTGTTTCAAGTTTAGGGTATTTAAAATAAGTCCTTGTGCATTAAAAATCTCAAGCTTCATTTCCATTTCTTCAGGTAAATCAACGTTGATTTTTTCCCCTATTTTAACCGGGTTAGGATATAGCTGAATGGCTATGCTTTTCGGGGGTTCTACTCCTAAAATAGGATTCAATAAGGTGGTGGCTTTCAAGAAATTGGGTATCCCATAACCCAATAAATTATCTGGTTTAGCGGATTGATGACCTGATTTTCTAATGGCATCCATAATTTGCCAAGATGTATTTCTTGGATTAGCTTGAACCATTCCAGCTGCAAATCCTGCCATGAGTGGTGCTGAAAATGAAGTTCCATTGGATGTGGCAATCGTACCCGTGGTTGTGCCGACCACAGTCCCTAATCCCATAGAAGAAACATCAGGTTTAATTCTTTTGTCAAAACTAGGTCCTAATGAGCTAAAACTAGCTTTTAAACCTGATCGATCGACGGCCCCTACCGACAAAATTGAATCTGCATCTGCTGGTGCCGAAATGTATTTCCATGTATTTGTTCCTTCATTTCCAGCGCTGATGGTGCAAATAATCCCTTTTTGAGAGGCCCAGGCTGCTGCTTTTGAAACCAAAGTCGTTCGGCCATTCATGTCTGCATAGGTATGGTTATGTTTTAAGTTATCAAATTCGGAATAGCCCAATGATGAACTTAATACATCAGTTCCTAAGCTATCGGCCCATTCAGCACCTCTGAGCCAGTTAGCTTCTTCGACGATTAATTCCGAATCATCTTCTTCGGTTTGAGCCATGGCAAAGTTCGCCAAATAAGCTGTCCCAAATAATTTTCCTGGGGATTGGCCTGCTATGGTACTTAGCACATTAGTTCCATGGGATCCTCCTAGATAGACCGATTTTAAACTAGGGGTTGTGGTAAGTGTGCCCATAACTCTTTTTTCAGTAAAAATGGCCTGCAAGTAAGAGACTTGATCCGCATTTAAAAAGCCATTGTCCAACAAAGTAATCAAGGTATTTTCCCCATGAAAACCTTTTGCATGCATCACATCGATTCCTAGTTGGCTTAGTTGCGTCAACGAGCTTCCATAATCTGGATCTGCATTTGACAATTTAGTTCCTGAAATTCCGTTGCTTTTAATTTGATTATTGGCACTCGAGTCCGCTGGGAAATTCCAATATAGACCTTTGACATTTTCAAGTTTTAACGTTTTAGCAAGCTCGCTTGGTTTTTGTGAAATTAATGCTCCATTGATCCATTTTAAAGGAAAAATGATGATTGCTCCTGTGGATTTCAATTGGTCTAAATAGCTTGGATTAACCGGTAAATCTTGAGTTTGCACGGCAATATTCATTTTTTTTCTACGTTCTATGGATTTGGAACTTAGAAATGCATCCGGTTTATTAATGGAAAAAGGGCTATTGTTTTTATCTTTAAATAGCACCAAATATCGGTAGGTAGAATTTTGAGCGAAAGCGGTAGGGCCCCAAATAAAACAAATAAATAATAATAGAGTTATCCTAGTTGTAAGACTCATAGTAAATAATTGATGCAAATTAAATAATTTAAACCAAATGCACATTATTTTCCCCCTTTCAATATGGTATCTATAAAATTCGTAAATTTGTCCAATTATTTTTCAAGATGAAATCAGCAGTCAAGCGCTTTTTTTTGGTCTATTTAGCTACCTACTTTTTAGTAGGGAATTTAGGTATTTCATTCACTCAATCGACTTGTCTTTTTACGGGCATTAAAAAGTATTCCCTGGATAAGGCGATTTCTTGCTGTTCAAAAAACGCTAAATCGCAATCAAATCAGCGCAACACTTCTTTGTTGAGTCGAGCCAAATGTTGTTCTTATGATCAATATGCATTAAAATTTAATTTTGATCAGACAGGTAATAAAATTCAAAAGCATGATTTAGCGGGTGCTGTTTTGACGTTCCCTTCTTTGACTTCCTTGGAATGGAGTGGGTCAAGAGCCTTTAGAAAATTAAGTTTTTATTATTCAAATCATTCGCCTCCTCCGCTAAGTACGCGTTTAGCTACTTTGCAAGTATATTTAATTTGATTTTTTGAGTTTTTCGTATTTCTCAAATTTTTTGAGTCTTTCTTTTTACTCAAATTTTTTCGAGTCTTTCTTATAACTCAATCATCAAATTTACATGTACAAGAAATTAATTATTTATATAGTATTGTTTGCGCCTTTTGGATTGTGGGGCCAAGAAATCACGGGACGTGTGATGAGCTTAGATTCTGCCGGAAATATGGAAGATCTCATTGGTGCTTCTGTGGTTTATAGGCCCACAAAAGCCGCTGTGCTCACAACAACAGGTGGTATATTTAAAATGCCAGCCAGTAAATTTCCGGGTTGGCTTGTTACTTCTTACGTTGGATTTCAAACTGATTCAGTTTGGGTTGAAAAGTCTGCCTTTCAGCACATTCATTTATGGGCAAAAACCAATGAACTGTATGAAGTTAGGGTTTTGGCAAATCCGGGCCAACAAGACAACATGTCTTTACTTCAAAGGGAGGTTTTGACGATGAAGACTTTAGCGAAAGCGGCATGCTGCAATTTGTCCGAAAGTTTTGAGACGAATGCAAGTGTATCGGTTAATTTTACGGATGGGGTAACTGGGGCGAAGCAAATCCAATTATTGGGCTTATCTGGTAATTATGTCCAGACAAACCTTGAAAATATGCCATCCATTCGGGGTTTGAAATCCACTTATGGACTGAGCTATTTACCTGGAACTTGGATTAAATCCATTGATTTAAGTAAGGGGGTTAGTTCGGTGGCCAATGGCTATGAATCCATGACGGGAGGAATCAATATTGAGTTGGCTAAACCCGATACTTCCGAGGCCTATTTTTTAAATACCTATGTGAATTCTCAGGGTCGATATGAAATAAACCAACAAGCGGCATATCGGTTTAATGAAAAGCTTTCTATGGGTGTTTTTACCCATTTTTCTCAACAAGCAGCAAGAACCGATGGGAATCAAGATGGTTTTATGGATCAGCCACTTTTTACGTTTACCAATGTTTTAAATCGCTGGAAGTATGCCACAGATCAATGGATTGTTCAGTGGGGGGCAAGTTATTTGCATGAAAACAGGGTGGCTGGGCAATTGAATTTTGAAGATCAATCTTCCAATCGCTATTTAGTATATGGTTTTGGAAGCAAGACTTCTCGTTGGGAAGCCTTTTCTAAAATAGCCCGACTATTCCAATCGAAGCCTTGGAAGGGTTTGGGCTTAATTTTGCAGGCAAACCAACATGAAAATGATTCTTATTTTGCCTATAAAAATTACCGAGGGAGGGAGCAAAGCATGTATGGAAACTTGATTTATCAGTCCATCATCGGAAACACCAACCATGGCTGGAAAGCGGGTGCTAGTTTTTTGTATGATTCATATCAAGAATCGTATATTGACTCAGTTTATGCGCGAACTGAAATTGTTCCCGGTTTTTTTGGAGAATATGCCTTAACGGTTCCCAATGTATTGATGTTAGTTGTGGGCCAACGAATTGACTTTCACAATCAATTAGGGACTCAATGGACACCTAGGATGCACGTTAAGTGGGATATTTCATCTGATTGGATTTTTAGATTGTCTGCAGGAAAAGGTTGGCGTCGCGTGAATCCGATCGCAGAAAATATGGGTTTTTTAGCTAATGGGCGAAGAATACAACTGTTAGGGCCTTTGAGTCCCTTGGAAAAATCTTGGAATTATGGCTTTTCATTGACCAAAAATATGATGATAGGTTCAAGAAAAGCAAATTTTGTGTTAGATGCGTATAAAACGGATTTTGAACAACAATGGATCGTGGATATGGAGACATCAGGATCGATTCGCATGTATTCAAGTCCAGGTGTTTCCTTTGCGAATAGCGTACAATTGGAATTTAATTATAGTCCATTTAAGCGTTTTGAACTTAAGGCAGCTTACCGCTGGCAAGATGTCCAATCGGATTATTTGAGTTCCAATGGCAGCTTGAGCCGTTTAGCCAAACCTTTTGTGAATAGGGAACGAGTGTTACTAAATTTGGGTTATGAGACTGCTATGTCAAAATGGAAATTTGATTTAACTTGGCAATGGAATGGAGAAAGGCGTATTCCCAATGCAACTGCTGGGCACACGCATGAGTTGAATTCACCCGTGAAAATGGCTCCGGCTTTTTCAACGATCTATGCACAGGTGACTAGGCAATTTAAAAAATGGGAGTGGTATGTTGGTGGAGAAAATCTAAGTAATTTTACGCAAACAAGTCCTTTGATGAATGCATCAGACCCATTTAGCCGTTATTTTGATGCAACTATGGTTTGGGGGCCTATTGTCGGCCGAATGATTTATTCAGGAATACGATTTAAAATAAAATAAACCAATAAAAAATAAATTCGATATGAAAAAAATGATGTTAATGGCCACTTTGATGGCTGGAATGTTTGGAGCGATGGCTCAACAGCAAGAAGCAACGAAAGTTGAAAAAAAGGAAACAGCAGCGGACAAAAAAGAAGTTTATCAGTGTCCAATGAAGTGTGAGGGCACTAAAACCTATGCCAAAAAAGGCAAATGTCCTGAGTGCACAATGGAATTGAAATTAGTTAAAAAGTAAAATGTCAAGATTTGTGGTACCGGAGAATAAGGTTTGCACCTTCGTGGTGCAGGCAATGGTTCTTCGGTATCAAAACTCTTTTTCAAAGCAATTTTCAATTAGTTCGAATAGCTTTTTCTAGGTATCAGCTCTTCATACTTAGGGCAATTCTCTTTCTTGCTTCATCCACTTCGGTGACGCGCACCATCACCTTTTGAGATACTTTCACCACTTCATTAGGGTCCTTGACAAACTTGTCGGCTAGTTGGCTTACGTGTACCAAACCATCTTGATGCACTCCAATATCCACAAATGCGCCAAAATTGGTAATGTTGGTTACAATTCCTGGCAAAGTCATGCCAACACGTAAATCTTTGATGTTATTCACCCCATCGGCAAACTCAAATGCCTCAAACTTTTCACGCGGGTCGAGGCCTGGTTTTGCCAATTCAGAAATAATATCGGTTAATGTGGGCATGCCCACATCCGCTGTTACATATTGACTTAGTTGAATTTGCTTTCGCAGCGATTCCTCTGCCAAAAGATCGGCGACTTTACAATGTAAATCTTTGGCCATCTTTTCTACCAATTCATAGCGCTCAGGATGAACGGCACTGGCGTCGAGTGGATTTTTAGCATGTCGAATGCGCAAAAAAGCGGCTGCTTGCTCAAATGCCTTTTCTCCTAATCTTGTCACCTTTTTAAGGTCAGAACGCTTGACAAAGGGACCATTTTTTGTCCGGTAATCAATAATATTTTGTGCGAGCTGGGGACCTAGGCCTGATACGTAAGATAAAATTTGTTTGGAGGCGGTGTTAAGTTCCACGCCAACTAAATTGACACATGAGACCACCGTGTCGTCCAAAGAAGCTTGTAATTTCTTTTGATCTACATCATGCTGGTATTGGCCTACGCCAATCGATTTTGCGTCAATTTTCACTAACTCAGCTAGCGGGTCCATCAGTCTGCGGCCGATGGAAATAGCGCCTCGAACGGTCACATCTTTATCTGGAAATTCATCTCTTGCGACTTCAGAGGCAGAATAGATGGAAGCGCCGCTTTCGTTCACCATAATAATATGGATGCCGTCCATATGTAAGTTGCGAACAAAAGTTTCCGTTTCTCTTCCTGCTGTTCCATTCCCAATAGCAATGGCCTGAATTTGGTATTTTTTCACCCAATCTTTAATGGTTTCAGCCGCCTCGGAAGCTTGTCCTGGACCTGTGTGTGGGTAAACGGCTGTATTGGCCAATAAGCTACCTTGCTCGTCCAGGCACACGACTTTGCATCCTGTTCTAAATCCAGGATCAAGTGCCAAAACACGTTTTTGGCCTAAGGGAGCAGCTAAAAGTAATTGCCTACTATTTTCAGCAAATACCCGGATCGCGTTCTCATCGGCGCGTTTTTTAGCTTCAGCTCGAACTTCCGTTTCCATGGCTGGCATCAATAAGCGCTTATAGCCATCTTGAATGGCCATTTCCACTTGCTTGGCACAAGCATTATTTCCTGTGATGAACCTGCGCTCCAGTTTGGTTAGGACTTCTTCGTCGGGCCCCAATAAGTTTAGATTTAAAAAACCTTCATTTTCTCCTCTAAATAAAGCTAAAATTCGATGGGAGGGTGCCTGTGCGAGGGATTCAGACCAATCGAAATAGTCTTTGTATTTAATGCCTGCTTCTTGTTTTCCTTTGGCGATGCTTGACTTTACGGTCGTTTTTCGAGTAAATAAATTCCTTGCTTCTTCTCTAGCTTCCATTGTTTCCATCATTTCTTCAGCCAAAATATCCCGGGCTCCGGCAAGAGCTTCATCGATGTTCGACACCTGTTCTAGGTAATTAACCGCTAATTCTTGGGGGGAAACAAGGCCTTGTTGGTATAATTTATCAGCCAGTTCCTGCAAGCCTTTTTCACGGGCAGCCATCGCACGAGTTTTACGTTTAGGTTTATAGGGCAAATAGATATCTTCTAGTTTGGACAATGTTTCAGCCGCTCGTACGGCCTTCTCTAATTCCGGGTTCAGTTTTTCTAGCTCTAGCAAGGATTTCAGAATAGCTTCACGCCGTTTTTCTAATTCCACATACTGGTCCCTTAAATCACGAATAGCAGCTACCTGGACTTCATCCAAACTTCCTGTCATTTCTTTGCGATAGCGGGAAATAAAAGGTATTGTAGCCCCCTCGTCTAGTAAAGCGATGGTTTTTCGTACTTGATTTTCGCTGATTTGAAGCGCAGTCGATATTTTGGAAAATAGCTTGGACATGATTTTGGGGTAATGTATAGGCGCGATACTTGAGTTCAAAGCCGTTTATCACTCGCGTATTTTTAGCTGAGAGATATATGCTACAGACTTTGGTTTACTCATTTGTAGGAAAATCGCTATGAAAATATCCCGCAAATTTCCATATTTCTTGGATTTCAGCTCCTAAGATCGGGTATGGGTCGTATATGGGATTGGTCGATTTTAAAATCAGAATGCTTTTGGCTTCTAGGTGATTGATGATTTTTTTCAAAACAACCCCTTCTTCTTTCGTGACTACGATGCATATCGTATCATCTTTGATGGATTTCCAATCCTCCACATATTCGGCGAATACGAGGGAGTCGGGTTTTAGGGGTAACATCGACTCACCCTTGATCGGGAAGACGCGGTACTTTTTATCACGGGGTAGAAAAGGGACTTGGAATGTAGGCAGTTCTTGGATGAATTCTAGGTCATCATATGAGGCGGTATAACCGGCCAAAGCCTTGATAGGCACCATCTCGATATTCTCTTCGTTATTCGAATCTACCGTAGTGGCTAAAATTCGTAGCTTAGGCTTATTCGCTAATCCGGGTATTCTTTTAGCTAAATCTTCTTTGAGTAATTCGTCCACTTCAACGTTGAAAAACTGAGCTAATAAGATCAAATCGCTATATTTAGGCTCAGCTCTTCCGGACTCATAGGAGCCTAAGGTGGGCTTCTTAATCTTCAGTAATTCAGCTAGTTTTTCTTGCGAAGTTTTCTCCGACATTTTGCTACGTAAAAAACGTAGATTTTGGCTAAAAAAAGTACTCATAAGATTTGCTTATTAAACTAAAATGGATAAAATTCGTAGCTGAATTTTGTTTATAATCTTTCCGAAGTTACGAAAGGTATTCAGATTACCCAAATATCTACCAATTTTATGCAGGAACGCGCCATTGTGCACATGGATTTGGACAGTTTTTTTGTTTCGGTGGAGCGACTTCGAGACGATCGACTTGTGGGAAAGCCGGTCATTGTGGGTGGTATGTCTGACCGTGGTGTGGTGGCGGCATGTAGTTACGAGACGCGGGCTTTTGGGGTACGTTCGGCTATGCCCATGAAGATGGCGTTGAAATTATGCCCGGATGCGATTGTGTTGCGGGGTGATTTTGATGCATATACGCAGCATTCGGAGGCGGTTACTTCGCTGATTATGGGCCGAGCGCCTTTGGTTGAAAAGGCGTCTATTGATGAATTTTACCTTGATATGACGGGTATGGAGCGTTTTTTTGGTTCTTATGCTTTTGCACAGGACCTTCGAGATCGGATAAAAAAAGAGATAGGTTTGCAAATGTCTTTTGGGCTATCGGTCAATAAGACGGTGTCAAAAGTGGCTACTAATCATGTTAAACCGGCGGGGGAATTCCAAGTATTAGCGGGCCAGGAAAAATCATTTTTAGCCCCTATGCCGGTGGGCAAGATTCCGATGATCGGTGCGGTTACTTCTCAAACGCTACGTAATATGGGCATTGTGCATGTGGGTACTTTGAGTCAGATGCCTTTGAAAATACTGGAAAAGACTTTTGGGAAATCGGGAACTGTTCTTTGGGAGCGGGCTAATGGGATTGATTTGAGACCTGTGGTTCCTTATTCTGAGCAGAAGTCTTTGTCGAAGGAAATCACGTTTGAACAAGATAGTACGGATGTAGTTTTGTTGCGCCGTATTTTGGGTTCGTTGACGGAGCAATTAGCGTATGATTTACGTAAGCTTGGGCAATGTACGGCTTGTGTGACGGTGAAGGTGAGGTACTCGAATTTCGACACGCATACTCGGCAAATGAGTATTCCTGCTTCGGCCAGTGATCACCGACTGATTCCTGCGGTTCAGGAGCTTTTTGAGAAATTGTATGATCGTCGCTTGTTGATCCGACTTATTGGGGTTCGCTTTTCAAAA
>CAMDRO010000014.1 GCA_945906795.1 Spirosoma fluviale | reverse complement strand
AAGGCCCATTTCCATTCTTTTGTGGGTTCCCCTTCTACTTGTTTGCAGATATCGTGGGTAACATCGTGATAAGATTTTCCACCAGTAACTAGTTTCTCTCTTATAGGTGATACAACGTGCGACATATATTAGTTAATTTTTATTTTATTTAAATATTAAGCTTCTATTTTTGAATCCTTGTTACGCACTTTCATCAAATAAGAAACATTTGGCTTCACATTAATTTCTTCAATGACGTGGTATGCGCGACCTTCTTTTTCAACTTCCAATAACTTAGAAATTTCAGAACTTGGATCATTCATATCACCAAAAGTAATGGCATTGGTCGGACAAGATTGTGCACAAGCCATTTGGATTTCTCCATCGATGGGTCTTCTCTTCTCTTTTTTAGCTTCTAACTTACCTGCTTGAATTCTTTGAACACACATCGAGCATTTTTCCATCACCCCACGTGAACGAACAGTTACTTCTGGATTGATGACCATACGTCCCAAATCATTATTGAAATGGAAATCAAAATCATCTGTTTGGAAATAACGGAACCAATTAAATCGACGTACTTTATATGGACAGTTGTTGGCACAATAACGCGTTCCAATACAACGGTTATACGTCATTTGGTTTAAACCTTCTGAAGAGTGCGTCGTTGCTAATACCGGACAAACCGTTTCACAAGGCGCATTGTTGCAATGTTGACATAACATCGGTTGGAATACCACCTCTGGATTATCAGAAGCTATTTCCAATCCTTTTAAATCTTCTACCTCTGCATCTGAAGAATAATATCTATCGATTCGCATCCAGTGCATTTCACGACGATTAATGACTTCTTGGCGGCCGACAACCGGCACATTATTTTCAGCTGAACATGAAATAACACAAGCAGAACAGCCGGTACACGTGTTTAGGTCGATGACCATTCCCCATGCATGGTTATTGTACTTATGTCCATTCCAAAGCGAAATGTCGGTTGCATCTTTCTTTCCTTCGGCTGTTGAAATTTGTGGATTATAACGTCCCGAAAGTGGATCCTTAACAAAACTTCCTAAAACAGTTTCCTGAACTACCGCTTGGCGTGCCATCACGGTATGGTGTGTTTGTGTCTGTGCAATATCTTTAGTCTCACCGGTTGGCGTGATCGTAACACCCTGTGTATTAATTCCTACACAAGCTCCATTAATTTCAGAAATGAATGGGTATGCATTTACCCCAACTCCATCTGCTGACTTACCTGCTTTTGTTCGGCCATAACCGATGGCAATGGCAATGGTATCTTGTGCTTGGCCCGGTTGGACTAACACGGGAAGGGTTACTTTATATCCTTTGGCGCCTACTTCTACTAAGTCGCCTTGCTTTAAATTTAATTTAGTTGCTGTAGGTTGTGAAATGGCTGCGTAATTATCCCAACAAGCCTTCGAAACGGGCTCAGGGAATTCTTGTAACCAAGGGTTATTTGCTTGGGAACCTGTTCCCAAACCTACTTTTTCATATACTGTTATTTCTAAATTTGTAGAAGTTGCGGTATAAGATTTGTTGATCGCAGCTGCTGAAGCGGCTACATCTACGGAAGGAGACGCTGCAGAAATATTGACTGCATTAGGCTCAAAAACTCCATCATGCAATGCGTTTTTCCACGCCACTGCTCCACCTTTTAAAATATTTTTCTCCCAGTTGCTTTCTAGATAAGTTGCAAAATCTGACGCTAAGCCTGCCCAAGTCAAGAAACTTGATTGCGCTTGACGTGTTTTGAAAATGGTCGAAATCGTTGGTTGGCTTAATGAATAAAAACCAGCTTTAGGTTCTGCATCATTCCATGATTCTAAATAATGTGAATCTGGAGCAACGAACTGACATAAAGACGCCGTTTCATCTGCCCGATCATTGGTCGCCAAACTCAAGGCTATTTTTGGTAAAGCTGCTGCTAGCGCGGCTCCCATCGGGTGATTATAAACTGGATTTGCGTTATAGAAAATCACAGAAGATATACTTCCTGCGGTAGCTTCCTTAATGAAATTAGCCATCGCCATGTCATTTCCTTGACGGTAATGAACAGCTAAGCCGGTGTTGATGGTGGTTCCGTAGGCGCCAACTAAAATATTGGTCGCGGCAACGATTTTTTGAACTTCCGGATCATTGGATCCAGAAACGACGATAGATGCTCCTTTCGAAGCAACAAGATCTTTCGCCGCTTTTTCTAAGTGATCTACTTTAATGCTTGCGCCTGAAAGTACAGCTGCTCCTGATAATTTGGCAACTGCATTATATAAGGATAGGGCAACCAAACCCTCTTGCGATGGCTTGTAAGTTGAACGATAATCTGCGTTAGCTCCTGTATTAGATAAAATTGACTCAAACTGATAATGACGAGACATGGTCTTTTTGCCATCTTTTGCTGAACCCACTTTACGTGTTATCGCCCATTGAGCGGCAAATTCTGTAGGCGCTATCCAAGAACCTAAGAAATCAGCGCCAATAGAAACCATTGTTTTTGCTTGGCTGAAATCGATGTTGGGTAAAACTCCACCATGTGCCAGAGTTAATCCATAAGCTGGATTCGCATCATAAACAACATGTTGGGTCGTTGGATATTTTGCGGTAAATTCTGCAATTACTTTTTTTGTTGTTGGCGAAAGAATGGAATTAGAAACAATTCTAATTTGTCCTCCTTTAGCAGCCAAAGCCGCTAATTTTGCCGTAAATTCTTTATCTAATTGTGCCCAGTCGGCAGACTTTCCGCCAATTTGAGGTCCTTTTAATTTTTCGTTATCGTAAAGACTTAACACGGAAGCGTGCGCCCTTCCTGAAAGAACCCCTTTAGAAACAGATGACGATTTATTTCCTTCAATTTTTACCGGCCTTCCTTCTCTGGTTTTGACTAAAATGGCTGCGTATTCTCCTCCATCCATATAGGTCGACGCATACCAGTTGGCGATGGTTGGCTCAACGTCCTCTGGCTTATTTAAGTAGGGGATGGTGTTTTTAACGGGTGTTTCGCAGGCTGCTAATGACACGGCCGCTACCCCAAAACCCAACATTTTCAGAAAATCTCGCCGATGCGTGGCAGATCCATCGACAAGGGATTCTCCCTTTGAATCATTTTCAGTTGGCATATTGCCAAACTCATTGTGAATGTTTTTTACAAACGATGGTTCATTGGTTAACTCCTCTATCCCTTTCCAATACCTCTTGTTCGAATTTTCCATATAATCTTTCTTATTCAGACTAAAATTGAATCTATTTTTCTAAATTAATAATGGCACTTAGAACATTCTAAGCCACCGATGTTTTGAACTTTTAAAGGCGTTTTGCTATCCTTATTATGTACCTCAACTAATTTGTCATAATAGGCATTTCCTTTGGAATTGACATCTGTTTGACGATGACAATCGATACACCAACCCATGGTTAGGGATGAACGCTGCTCTACTACTTCCATCTTCTCTATTTCTCCATGGCAGCTTTTGCACTCAAGAGCGCCAACATTCGTATGTTGGGAGTGGTTGAAATATGCTAAATCAGGAAGGTTGTGAACACGTACCCATTGAATAGGTTCGTTTTTTTCTATTGCTGAATAAATCTTTTGAATTTCTGGAGATTCTCTTTTGATCGCATTGTGGCAGTTCATACAAATATTGGCCGATGGCACATTAGCCCCTTTCCCCTCGTAAACTCCTGTATGGCAATAGTTGCAATTAATTTGATACTCACCTGCGTGTAGTTTGTGTGAAAATTTGATGGGTTGCTCAGGCGCATATCCTTGTTGTAAACCCACGCCATAGGCTGCGTCAATCGTGGCTTTTCCACCTAGTAACAATACCAAAACGATCACGCCCGTTTTTACAGCTGAGTTGGCAGCTAAAGATTTTGCGTTTTCTGATAATGCTTGGAAAAATGGTTTTCCTGAATCATTTACGTCAGTACCTGAAAGTTTACCTAAGGTATTAACAATAGATAATAAGGCAATTAATACAAGAACCATGATGATTAGCAATCCGACTAACAAAATTTCCATCATGCCACCGGAGCTTGGAGCTGCTGCTGGAGCTGTGGCTGCCACTGGGGCTGCACCTGCTGCCGGAGCTGCTGGAGCTGCATTCGCCGCATCGATGTAGGCAACAATTCCCTTGATCTGTCCCTCTGAGAAGTTGGGATAGGGGGTCATCGCAGCCTTGTTATATTTGTTATACAAATCATTGGCATATTGATCGCCAGACGCGATCATAGCCTGAGGATTATGTACCCAAGAAACGATCCATTCGATTGGACGTCGCTCGCTAATACCCTTTAAACCAGGACCTACTAAGGCCTCATCCGAGGTATTATGGCAAGCAGCACAATTGTTTTTAAATAGTGATTCTCCTTCTGCCGCATCCTGTGAATAGGATTTATATGCTGTTGCAAATAATAAGGCTAATGAAAAAAGAAAGGTAACGAGAGTTGATTTTTTACAAAACATAAGCTTGGAATTCTCTTTTTAATTCAGAGGCCAAAATTACTATTTGAAATAATAAGAAACAATTAATTGTCCATCCAATTTCAGGATTTTTTAAGGATTAGCCCCTTATTTAGAATTTTTTAAAATAAGCATAAAAGATTATTGAATTATTTTTAGCTTAAGTATTAAAATTTCAACATAAACAAAAAAACCTTCACTAGGAAGGTTTTTTGAGGTTTCGAGCGGATTCGAACCGCTGTAGAAGGTTTTGCAGACCTCTGCCTAGCCGCTCGGCCACGAAACCAAATTACTAGAATACAAAAATAGCACTTTTTTGCTAATGGGCAAACGGTATTTTGAAAAAACGGACTTTTACTAATGAAATGGTTGTTTCGATTAGTTTGATTTCCTACGGTATTTTTTTAATAATATTTGAATGAGTTTCAGCTTTTAAATGTACTTTTTTAATTGTCTCTTTTGAAACACTTATTTACCTAGTTCTTAGCTTGACTGAAATAATATTGACTGGATTAAGACAGGGTAAACACCGTAATTTCCGGCGGCATACCTACTCGGCCCGGATACCCTAAATACCCATATCCCCGATTGACGTAAATTTGCTGCTCACCTTCTTGATATAAACCTGCCCATTGCTTATATACGTATTGTGCTGGGGACCATTTATAATTACCAATCTTCACACCAAATTGTGAGCCATGGGTGTGTCCAGCGAAAGCGACATCGATGTCCTTGAATTTCTTAGTCACTTCGGCATTCCAATGGGTTGGATCGTGTGAAAGGAGCAATTTCGTTGACGCTTCTTCTGTGCCAGCGTATGCCTTTCCAAGGTTCCCATACCAAGGAAAACGGCCCACGCCAATATTTTGTACTCCGATAATCGCTAATTTCTCACCTGATTCTTCGATGAATCGATGTTCGTCCATCAATAAATCATAGCCCAATAATTCGTGGGCTTTCATTAAATCTTTTAAATTTTGCTTCTTGGCTGCCGGGGAATTCCAACGCACATAATCGCCATAGTCATGGTTGCCTAAGGTGCTAAAAACGCCTAAGGGGGCTTTTAATTTTGAAAAAATCTCGAAATAATCTTTTACCTCTTTGGCCTCATTATTGACCAAATCGCCCGTAAAAAAGATCACATCTGCCTTCTCTCGCATCATCATTTCGACTCCCCCTTTGACAGCTGTTTTATTGAAAAAGCTTCCTGTATGAATATCAGAAACTTGGGCAATTCGCATGCCTTTAAACTCTTTGGGTAGATTTTGGATTTTTAGGGATATTTTTTCAACCCGATAATCGTGAGCTCCCGAAATGATACCAAAGGCAAAGGTGGCGGCAGGTACGGCGCCAACGGCAATAGCCGCTTTGGAAAGGAACTCGTTTCTGCTGATATTTCCAGGAGCGTATTCGTCTGGACTAATGCGCATTTTGACATTTTGGAAGGACCAACGAATGATGCGGGTAATGTCCTCAATCAGTAAAAACAGGATGATGAATAATTTGGTAATCACGCTAATCATCACCAAAGCCATGAAAGTAATCCGAATTTCATTTTTCCAAAAATACAAGGGCATGAAATTGTAGGCCCAAATTCCGGCTATGATCAAACTCGTAAATCCCCAATAGACATACCGGGTAATTAACTGGATTTGAGCAGATGATTGTTGTGTTGCCGTGCGAAATGCCTGCCAAACATAATAATCAATCGCAAAAATTACGAGAGACAAAAAAGGAACAAAATACATTTTATTCATAGGATAGCGTTCGCTAATGCAATTTACAACTAAATTTGTTGTTCATTTGTTCCAAAGGCGCAAAAAATTATGAAAAAAAACATCAGTATTTACGGGGGCGGTTGGGTAGGTGCACCTTTGGCATTTAAATTAGCTTTAGCGGAATTCGAAGTAATCGTATCAGCATCGTCTGCTCACAAACAAGCCAAACATCCTAATATTAAGGTGGTGGAATTTAGGGCAGAGCCCAATATGGAGAAGGGCCTTTGGGATGAAATGAATGCTTCTGAAATACAAATTTGGGCGATACCTCCGCGTAGAAAAAAGAATTCGGAGGAATTTTATTTGCAAATATTACAGGATTGGCTCAGCGTTTTGGATGAGAAGATTGTGAAAAAAATCATTTTTCTTTCATCCACTTCCATCTATCAAAATGTTTCTGATATCGTGGATGAAAAATCCTCCATTGTCGAAACTTCTTTAATGGCCCAAGCCGAGCAACTTATTCAGGCTTCCAAAATACCCAGCGTAATTTTGCGGTTAGGGGGTTTAATGGGCGGCGACAGATTTGTAGCAAAATATTTTTCAGGCCGAAGAAATGATGGGGCAAATTGTCCGGTCAATTATGTCCATAAAGATGATGTGGTTGCTCTTTGTACCTTGACTGTTGAAAAAATAAATAAAGGTATTTATAATATAGTGGCGCCTATTCATCCGACAAAAGGGGAGGTCGGCGAAAATGATATCGAAAAACGCAATATGCCTGCGGGGACTTGGGACTATTCGCAACCCTGTTTAGGAGGTAAAATTGTTTCCGGGGAAAAAATAACGAAGGAGTTAAAATACCAATTTAAGCATCCTGACCCGATGGAGTTTTAAGCAAACTCGATAAATCATTGATTTTCGTAGGGACACGACACCTCGCGTCTTATTCTTCCAATAAAAATGGGTGTTTTTTTGTGCAGGAAAATCGTGAATTTTAGCTGAAAAAATATTAATCCAAGATCCCCATTCCAAGCTTTACTAACTTTTTAAAAGTTAGTAAAGCTATAGGTTTTGTACCAGATTAGCCTTTTAAAAACTGAAATTCAAGAAAAGTAAGTTGATAAATTTTATTTGACTATTGACTGTCAATAGTCAAATGATTAAGCTCAGCAATGGCCAACCAAGCCATCAGTCCCGGTCCGATTTCCAAGGCTTGTTCATCGATGTCAAAGGTAGGGGTATGTACCCCACTGATGATTCCTCGCGCCTCATTCCGAGTGCCTAATCGGTAAAAACAGGCATCCACATGATGTGTATACCACGCGAAATCCTCGGCCGCCATCCATATATCCAGGTCGATGACATGCTCCTCGCCCATGTATTCAATCGCCGCTTCTTTCATGCGTCGGGTCAACGCAGGATTATTTTGTAAAAATGGATAGCCTTTTAAAACCTCGAATTCACATTTTCCTCCCATGGCCTCCGCCATTCCTTCGGCTAATTTCTTCATTTTTGCCAGGCCATCTGCGCGCCACTCTTCATCCATGGCCCGGAAGGTTCCTTGGATTTTGACCTCATTCGGAATGATATTAGTAGCCCCTAGTCCCTCAATTTTTCCAAAGGTCAACACCGAAGGCAATCTTGGATTTTTATTTCTAGAGATGATTTGTTGCATCGCCACAATGATGTGCGAAGCAATCAAAATCGGATCCACACAAATATCGGGCATAGCTCCATGTCCGCCTTTTCCTTTTACGGTCAGATACAATTCATCCGCACTAGCCATGTACATGCCTTCCCGAAAACCGATTTTCCCCACCGGGATATTCGGCGCAACATGTTGGCCCAAAATCCCTGCCGGAATCGGATTTTGCAAAGCACCATCCTGGATCATCATGCTCGCTCCGCCAGGTGCTTTTTCCTCCGCTGGTTGAAAAAGTAATTTAATCGTCCCCTCAAATTCTCCCCGTATTTCTTGTAATATTTTTGCCGTGCCGAGCAAAGAGGAAGTATGTACATCATGTCCGCAAGCATGCATGACGCCTTCGCGTTTCGATTTATAAGGCACTTCATTCGCTTCGAAAATGGGCAATGCGTCCATATCAGCACGCAAAGCAATCACACGCTTGCTTGGGTTTTTGCCTTCTATCTTAGCGATTAAACCAGTATTGGCTATGCGATCTGCTTGAATTCCCATGGAATTGAGTTGGGCTAACACGAAGGACTGAGTCTCCACTTCATGGTAAGAAAGCTCAGGATTTTGATGCAGGTGATGGCGATTTCCGATCACTTCCAACGTATTTTTCTGGGCTAATTCCTTAATCTTTTCAATCAGCTGGGACATGTATATTTTCTTTTTTTTGCAAATCTACAAAGAATGAACAATACGCGCATTCAAGTTTAAAAGAGCTGTTAAAAAAATATTATTTTTCTGTCGAAATAATGCCATTGATTTGATAATTTTCTTACCTTTAAAACGAGTAGAGGATATGCGAAAAAAGCGAAAAATAATTTTTGTCTATGAGTCATAAAGTGTTAGTTCTCAATCAAGATTATAGTGCCCTCGCGATTTGTTCGATGCCCAAAGCTTTCCTTTTGGTCTACCTGAACAAAGCGGAATTAGTCGCCGAATCAAGCACCGCTAAATTACACTCGATCTCACAAACTTTCCCCTTCCCTTCCGTCATTCGCCTACATCGATATGTTTATTTTCCATATAAGGGTGTTGTTTTAAGCAGACAAAATATTTTTAAGCGGGATGCTAATACCTGTCAATATTGTGGGTCAAAAGACCATTTAACCTTAGATCATGTCATGCCAAAATCAAGGCAGGGAAGGACTTCTTGGGATAATTTGACGACCGCTTGTAAATACTGCAATTCGAAGAAAGGAGACCTCACCCCAGAGGAAGCCGGGATGCATTTAGCACGCCATCCTTTCAAACCATCTTTTGTTATGTTTTTGCGAAATTTTTCCGGAATTTTGGATGAACAATGGATTCCGTTTGTGGGATCTAAACGAGAACCCATTTATTAAGTATGAAAATTTCATTTATTGGCGCGGGAAATGTGGCTTGGCATTTATCTCAGGCATTTGAAAATGCAGGAAATTCTGTTCAAGAAGTTTTCAGTAGAGACCCCAAAAAGGCAAAAGAATTAAGTAGTTTTTTATATAATGCACGCGTACAGGAACATTTAGATTTTTCTGAATCTGCTTCAGAAGTATTTTTTATGTGCATTCCTGAGTCCGCATATCCCCAAGTGTTACCGGAGCTTATATTGCCCAAATATGGGATTTTAGTCTTGGTTTCAGGCACAGCCCAATTGGCTGAATCGATGCTTTTATACGATCCATTGCGAGAAAGCATGAACCAAATAGGGGTGTTTTTTCTAGTCCAACATGTCCTAACGGGTAGGAAATTAAATCTTTCAAACACTCCTATTTGTGTTGAAGTATTAGTCGTGGAGACCGAAACTATTTTATTGGCTCTTGCCAAAGATGTGTCCGATGCCATTTATTTAGTTAATGGAGATGAACGAAAAAAGATCCATTTGGCGATGTTGATGGCGGGTACATTTACGCAGCAACTTTGGAACCAGGCGAAAGAATTGTTGACCTCCATTGAATTAGAACCTCAGTTAATCCAAGGGGTTGTCGAAAATTACATGAAATCTTTTTTCTCCAATCATCCCATTTCTCCGGCTCAAGAAGCCGCAAAATTACAAGATGGGAGGATGGTGATGGACCAACAATCACTGATTGAACGTCCAGAAATGCGGGAAATCTATAAACAGATGTTGGCCCTAATCAAATCCCAATCACTTAATTAGCGGTCGGTCCATTTCTTGAATCACACGAACTTTACTGAATCCCAAAATAATTGTGTGTGCTACTGGATGAGTAAAAATGTAAAAGAGACTATCGCCACTTGCATTTTTCTGTATGCTTGGAGGAATTTCTTGTTGGATCGATTGACTATAATCCAATGCATCTAAAATTTCTTTGATTTTTTGATCACTCACCTGAGTTTTTAGATCGTTAGGTTTTCCTACGAGAATTGAAATCCCATATTTTTTTGAAAGGGTTGTCAAATCTAAAGCCGATTTTTCACGTAGCTTTTTTTCTATTTCTTTTTGAACGCCTTGCCCCCAAGTGTCTACCTGATTTACAATTTGTTCTGGCAAGACGCGTTTAACTTGCTTGGCTTTCATTTCTTTGACTACCGCTGCCGTATCTATGCGTGTTGAGAAGTCACAGGAGCTGAATCCTAAGATGAAAAAGAGCGGGAAGATTTTGGATAATGACATAATAAAAAAGCGTTGCGCAAAGGTATTCAACTAATTGTTATCTTTGCAAAAATTTTTAAAACAGAAAATCATGCTTGAGCAGTTGGAGGCCATTAGGGAACGTTTTTTAGAAGTGGAGCAACAAATAGCCATGCCGGAAGTCGTATCAGACTTAAAGAAATATAAAACATTAAGTAAGGAATATAAGGATTTGCAAAAAATTGTCGATCAGTATACTACCTATTTGAATTTATTGAAGTCCATCGAGGAGGCAAAGGGTGTGATTGCGACGGAAAAGGACGAAGATTTTAGAGATATGGCTAAGGCGGAGTTGGATGAATTAATTCCAGCCGAGAAGGACATGAATGAAGTGTTAAAGGAAATGTTGATCCCCAGGGACCCGAATGATTCCAAAGATTGTATTTTGGAAGTTCGAGGTGGAACAGGAGGAGATGAGGCAAGTATTTTTGCAGGGGATTTATTTAGAATGTATCAGCGATATGCTGAAAAGATGGGTTGGACCTTCCAAATCATGGATTTTACTGAAGGCTCAGCCGGTGGATATAAGGAAATTATTGCCTCGGTTCAAGGCGAGGATGTATACGCCAAAATGAAATTTGAGTCAGGTGTTCATCGGGTACAGCGGGTACCTGCGACTGAATCTGCAGGTAGAATTCATACTTCGGCCGCTTCGGTGGCTGTGATGCCAGAGGCGGATGAAGTGGATGTGCAGATTAATATGAATGATATTAGAAAGGATACTTTCTGTTCGTCGGGAGCGGGTGGTCAGTCGGTGAATACGACTTATTCAGCGGTTCGGGTGACGCACCTTCCTTCTGGGCTTGTGGTTCAATGTCAAGATGAACGTTCCCAAATTAAGAATTTTGATAAGGCCATGACCGTGTTGCGTTCAAGGCTTTATGAAATTGAGTTGGCCAAACGAAATGCAGAAATTGCAGGTGCGCGAAAATCCTTAGTTGGTTCGGGAGACCGCTCCGACAAGATAAGAACGTATAATTATCCACAAGGTCGTGTGACAGATCATCGGATTGGATTGACTGTTTATAATTTGCCAACTGTCTTGGACGGAGAGATAGGGGAATTTATCGAGTCATTGCGCATTGCGGAAAATACAGAGAGATTGACGGAAGGCACAGTTTAAGTTGATGCCTTTTCAAGTTTAAAGCTGAAGCTAGTTCCTTTGTCTACTTTTGAGATGACCGTGATTTGGCTTCCATGAGCTTTCACGATGTGTTTAACGATCGATAAGCCTAAGCCAGAACCACCACTCATTTTAGCCCTACTTTTATCAACTCGGTAAAAACGTTCAAATAATCTGGGTAGATGTTCAGCAGGAATTCCGGGCCCATTATCTTTGACTGAAATTTGAAGATTTTTCTTTCGTTCTTCGATAAACACATTCACTTTGCCTTCCTGATTTCCATACTTGATTCCATTCTCAATTAAATTGACCAATACCTGTTCCATGCGTTGGCTATCTGCTTTGACTAAAAGGGGGCCTTCCTTGCCGGTCAACTTCAATGACGCTTTTTTTGATTTGGCTTTGGCTTCTAATTGTTCAAAAATATCTAAAATGATGGGGCGCAAATCGATCGATTTTTTGTCAATTTTAATAGCGCCCGTTTCTATTTGGGAAACGGTCAACAAATCCTTAACTAAAACATCTAATCCATCGAGACTTTTTGCCGCTTTTTCTAAAAATTTGGTTCTTATTTCGATGCCTTCTTCTGGGTTATCTAGCAGCGTATGGACAAAACCTTGAGCTGCAAAAATGGGGGTCTTTAACTCATGTGATACATCAGCTAAAAATTCTTGTCGGTATTTAGCTGATTTTTTCAATTCCTTCACCTCATCTTCTTTGGTCGTGACATAGGAGTTTAATTCTTCCGTTAATAAGGCAATGGGATTGTCTTTTTCGATTAATTGGGATCGTGGGATGACAGAAAAATTCTTCTTTTTAATTTGTTTGATGCGGTCATATAACAAATTCACCTCTTTAAAAACTAAATAATCCAAGGCAAAATAAATGAGGATAGATCCAAAAATTAGGCAACTGGTAAAACACACAAATAGGGTGCTTATATCTGAGGTGGGTAAAAACGAAATGAATGCTGTCGTTACTCCGGCAATGACAATAGCTAGAACAAGGGATAGGTATTTTGGACTTAGCATATCAGGTATTTTGCTAAATTTCACAAAAAATTAGGAAAATCCCTATCTAAATCATTCAAAATCTTTTGATTAAACCCTCTTCCAAGACAAATTTTGTACCTTTACACTTTGAAAGGAATCACATGGAATTAAATTTACTAAGTGCTATTTCTCCCGTGGACGGGAGGTATCGTCGGCAAACAGCTGTTTTGGCGCCTTATTTTTCTGAATTTGGTTTAATTCAATACCGCGTTCGCGTTGAAATCGAATATTTTATTGCACTTTGTGAAATCCCATTAAAACCATTAAGCAGTTTCCCTACAGGCGCTTTTGTTGATTTGCGAAATTTGTATCTCCAATTTTCTGAGGCGGATGCGCAGTGGATTAAGGAAAAGGAGCAATTGACCAACCATGATGTGAAGGCGGTAGAGTATTTTATCAAAGAAAAAATGCTTGATTTTTCAGGGAAGCATGGTGATTTATCAACCTACGTGGAATTTATTCATTTTGGCTTGACCTCTCAAGATATCAATAATTCGGCGATACCGATGTCCATTGCTGAGGCACATCATAACGTTATTTTACCTGCCTATATTTCAGTGATTGAAATCCTTTCCAACTATGCAAAGGATTGGAAAGACATTCCTTTGCTTGCGCATACACATGGTCAGCCTGCTTCGCCCACTCGGCTTGGGAAGGAAATTATGGTTTTTGTGGAAAGGTTGAATCGCCAACTAGATCTTTTAGCTCAAATTCCTTTTACGGGGAAATTTGGGGGAGCTACTGGAAATTTCAATGCGCACCAAGTGGCTTTTCCGGATATTAATTGGCCCCAATTTGCGGCGAAGTTGCATAGCAATTTAGGGATCGTGCGTTCCAAGTATACGACACAGGTTGAACATTACGATAATATGGCGGCCTATTTTGATGGCTTAAAAAGATTGAATACGATTTTAATTGACCTTTCTCGAGACGTATGGCAATACATTTCTATGGGTTATTTTAAGCAAAAAATTAAAGAGGGGGAAATCGGTTCCTCTGCCATGCCTCATAAAGTAAACCCCATTGATTTTGAAAATGCGGAAGGTAATTTGGCCCTGTCAAATGCCACTTTCGAGTTCTTATCGGCGAAATTGCCTATCTCTAGGTTGCAGCGTGATTTAACGGACTCAACAGTCCTTAGAAATGTTGGGATGCCTTTAGCGCACACGTTGATTGCGTTAAATTCATTGCAAAAAGGATTGGATAAATTGAAATTAAATGAATCAAAAATCGCTCAAGATTTAGAGGATAATTGGGTTGTCATCGCAGAAGCCATACAAACAGTTCTTCGCAGGGAGTCCTATCCAAAACCCTATGAGGCGCTGAAGGATTTAACGCGTCACCATGGCAAAATAGATCAAGCCGTTTTTCATCGTTTCATTGATGGTTTAGCGGTCAGTGAGGCGATAAAAAATGAATTGAAATTGATATCCCCGTTCAATTTTGTTGGCCGAGACGAAAATTAAAAATCAAGATGAACCAACGATTAATGCATATCGCTTTAGTGGTGGCTGATTATGACGAGGCGATTAATTGGTATACCCAAAAATTAGCTTTCAAATTAATCGAAGATACTACATTGAGCGAGGTGAAGCGTTGGGTTTTAATCCAACCTCCTGGACAAGGGAGTTGCCAATTGCTTTTAGCCAAGGCGGCCACGGAAGAGCAAAAAACGAGGGTAGGAAATCAAACAGGGGGGCGAGTTTTTTTATTTTTACATACGGATGATTTTGAAAGGGATCATGAGAATTTGCGCCAACAAGCCATCACGATTGTCCGGGGACCGTCTGTAGAGGAATACGGTCAAGTCCTTGTTTTCGAGGACTTATATGGAAATTTATGGGATTTAATAGGTTAAAGTTTTGATTTAATAGATTTCATTTTACATTTGTAAAAATTATAACAAAATGAAAAAAGCAGCATTCAACAAAAACGGTTGGCAAGGGTAGTAAATCCTTGAACAGTTTTGCTGTGTGCACATATGATATGTTTTACAAAGGCTTGCTGTTCTCAGTAAGCCTTTTTTTATTAATTTGCATTCCTTAAGAAACATGTCTACGACACAAAAAATACATATAAAAACGAGTAGAAAGACGCTTTTGGCCGACACCATGACGCCCATTGGCTTATTTCTTAAAATTCGGAGGAATTTTAAAAACTCGGTCATTCTCGAATCGGCTGATTACCACGGCCGTGAACATGGTTTTTCTCATATTGCTTTTGAGCCGATTGCTAGTTTTACGTTAGATCAATCGGTGGTGGTTCAAAAATTTCCTGATGGTAGTGAAGAAACTTTTGTGTTGGCGTCGCGCCAACAAGCGATTTTGGCTTTAAAAAACTTTTCTGATCGTTTTGTTTTTACAAAAGAAGTGGGGGATTCGCCCATGGCCAATGGACTTTTTGGCCATATCTCTTATGATGCGGTTCAATATTTCGAGGATATAGAAATCAGGGGTAAAAGTAAGGAAACGGAAATCCCGTCCATTCACTATTTGGTCTACCGAAATGTGCTGGCCTTTAATCATTTTAATAATCAATTATCTTTTTATGCACATAGTTACGATGGGAGCGAGCCTTCCTTGGGAGCTATTGAACATGTCATTAATCAATCGGCGGAGGCATTAGTTAAATTTCAACGCCAAGGAGAGGAAGTTAGTAACTTGACCGAAGACCAAACCCGCGAAATTGTTAACATCTGTATAAAACATTGTTTGCGCGGGGATGTATTCCAAATTGTTCCTTCTCGCAGGTTTAGCCAAAATTATCAAGGAGATGATTTTCAGGTTTACAGGGCTTTACGTTCCGTAAATCCATCGCCATATTTGTTTTACTTTGATTATGAGGATTACCGAATTTTTGGGGCCTCTCCAGAGAAGCAAATTAAAATTGACGGAGATTTAGCTGAAATTCACCCGATTGCGGGTACATTTAGGCGTTCTGGCGATGATGCACGTGATGCGGAATTGGCCCAGGCATTAATTGCCGATCCCAAAGAATCAGCCGAACATGTCATGTTGGTGGACTTAGCTAGAAATGATTTAAGTAGGAGCGCGGAAAATGTGAAGGTGGAAACTTTCAAGGAGGTTCAGTTTTTCTCTCATGTGATTCACCTGGTTTCAAAAGTGACTGGACATATGCAAAAAGGGGTTAATTCACTCCAATTGGTAGCAGACACTTTTCCGGCGGGAACTTTAAGTGGAGCGCCAAAGCATAATGCGATGACGATTATTAATCGGCTCGAACCGACTAACCGTGCGATTTATGGAGGGGCGATTGGCTTCATGGATTTTGAAGGAAATTTTAATCATGCCATTGCGATAAGGACCTTTTTAAGCAAGGGCCAAACACTGTTTTTTCAAGCAGGAATGGGTGTGGTGGCCAAATCGGTGGTGGCTAGTGAAATGCAGGAAATACATAATAAATTGGCCGCTTTGCGTCGCGCATTGGAAGTGGCGGAAACTTTATCCTAGATCGATATGAACGTATTAGTGATTGATAATTATGATTCTTTTGTGTACAACTTGGTCTATCTTTTGAAGGAGCTGGGGGCAAAAGTGGATGTTTTTCGGAACGATAAAATTTCATTGGAGCAGGTGGCTGCCTATGATCAGATTTTACTTTCTCCCGGACCGGGTATTCCCTCGGAGGCGGGAATCATGCTAGATTTATTGAAGGAATATAAGTCGAGTAAAAAAATATTAGGGGTTTGTTTGGGGCATCAGGCGATAGGTGAGGCCTTTGGATCCCAGTTGCAAAATATGGGAGAGGTCTTGCATGGGGTGACGACGGAATGTGTTGTGACGGATCCAACGGAGAAATTATTTCAGGGAATTCCGACTCGATTTGAGGTATGTAGGTATCATTCCTGGACGGTTGTGCCTGAAAGCATGCCTGCAGATTTGAAAATTACGGCAGTGGATGATAAGGGTTTTGTGATGGCGGAGGCACATCAAAAGTATGATGTACGTGGGGTCCAATTCCATCCTGAGGCATATTTGACCCAACATGGTTTACAGATGATTAAAAATTGGTTGAAATAAAAATGAAAAAAATATTAGAGAGACGTGTGGAAGGTGAGGCACTTAGTGAACAGGAGGCTAGGGATATGATGTTGAAAATTGGGCAAGGAGAGATAAATCCAAGTCAAATTGCTTCATTTTTATCATCCTATTGGTATCATCCAATTCAAGTAGCTGAACTCAAAGGTTTTGTATCGGCGATGATGGAATTAGCGGTGACGGTCGATTTATCTGAATTTGATGCCATGGATGTGTGTGGTACGGGGGGTGATGGGAAAGACACATTTAACATTAGTACCACTTCGTCGTTTGTGATTGTAGGTGCGGGCCAGAAAATTGCCAAGCATGGAAATCACGGCGTTTCTTCTTCGGTGGGCTCGTCGACTGTTTTGGAATTTTTGGGCTTAAAGTTTACTAGTGATGCCAAAATTTTAAAACGTAAAATGGAATCGGCGGGCATGTGTTTTTTACATGCGCCATTGTTTCATCCTGCGATGAGGTTTGTGGGTCCTATTCGGAAAGAGTTAGGGATGAAAACTTTTTTTAATTTATTGGGACCCCTTTTAAATCCGGCAAAAGTTAAAAAGCAATTGACCGGTGTGTATGCGCCTTCAGCTTTTGATTTATATGCTGGCTTTTTTAAGGAGAGTCAAAATAAATATGGAATTGTTTATTCTGAAGATGGATATGATGAAATTTCATTGACGTCTTCATTTCGCTTGACCACGAATGCTGGAGCTGAGGTGTATCAACCTGCGGATTTAGGCTGTTCTCAGGTACAGCAATCAGATTTGCATGGGGGTGCTAATGTGGAGGAATCAGCCAAAATGCTGTACAAGATTTTGCAAAGAGAGGGAACTGTGGCGCAAACTCAGGCTGTTCTTGCCAACGCAGGTGCGGCTTTATGGGTGGCTGAAAAAGCCGAGAATTTTAATGATGCCTATTTAATGGCAAAGGAATCACTTGAAAGTGGCAGGGCTTTTCAGGCGTTTAAGAAGTTTATAATGGATTAAATAGACGGAAAAAATAGACGCGAGGTATCGCGTCTCTACATGTAATGACGTGATATTCACGTCGAGTTGTAAAATAAAGGTGAAATTGTAGCGACGTGATACCTCGCGTCGAGTTGTAAAATAAAAGTGAAATTGTAGCGACGTGATATTTCGCGTTGGGTTAAGGGAAACAAAATGAGCATTTTAGATCAAATTATTGCGAAGAAAAGGGAGGAGGTTGCGGCATGCAAACTTCTCAAATCAACTGCTGAATTAGAGAAGCAGGGGTATTTTGCGCGCGCTTGCCATTCTTTGTCGATGTCGTTAATTGCACCTGCTTCTACGGGAATTATTGCTGAGTTTAAGCGTAAGTCCCCATCCAAAGGAATTATTAATGATCGAATGGGCGTGGATGAAGTAACGAAGGGATATGTTCAAGCGGGAGCTGCATGCTTATCGGTGCTGACGGATGAGCATTTTTTTGGGGGGACCTATGAAGATTTTGAATTAGCGAGAAAGACGAATCCTGGAACGCCTTTGCTTCGTAAGGACTTTATGATTGACGAGTATCAAATTATTGAGGCTAAGTCCATGGGTGCGGACGTTGTTTTATTGATTGCCGCGGCTTTGAGTCCTTCAGAAATTAAAACATTAGGAACATTCGCGCGTTCTTTAGGCATGGAGACTTTGTTAGAAGTACATGACCAAGAAGAATTAGATAGGAGCATAGGTGATTATATATCGGTTGTGGGGGTAAATAATCGGAATTTGAAGAATTTTTCGGAGCAAAATGTGGAGGCTTCAAAGGTGTTGGCGGATAAAATTCCGGCTCAATTTGTGAAAATTTCTGAAAGTTGTATATCGAGTGCTGAGATTATTAAGGATTTAAAAACATATGGATATCGGGGGTTTTTGATTGGCGAAAGTTTTATGAAAACGACGAATCCTGGGGCTGCTTTAACTGAATTTTTAAGGTAAGTAGGATGAAATGGAAGGTGTGTGGCATGCGGGATTTAAGTAATATTGAGGATGTTGCCGCCTTTGAGCCGGACTTTATGGGATTTATTTGGGCACCAAAATCGCCCAGGTATGTAGGGGAGTATTTTATAATTCCTGACTTACCTAAAAATATAAAGGCCGTTGGGGTTTTTGTGGATGCACCCGTTGAGAAAATTGCTGAATTGGCTAAAAGGACAGGTTTTGAGTGGGTCCAATTGCATGGTCAGGAATCGGCCAATGACATTTTGAAATTAAAGTCTTTAGGACTGAAGGTGATCAAGGCTATTTCAGTGAGCAATGAAAACGATTTGTTGGATTGTGTAGGGGAGCCGGATTTATTTTTATTTGATACAAAAAAAGGGGAACAAGTGGGTGGAACGGGAATAACATTTGATTGGACGATGTTAAAGGCCTATAACAATTCCATTCCATTTATATTAGCGGGTGGATTAGGGGAGGAAAACGTGGCAGAAGCGATATCTTTGTCGGCGCAATTTCCCATCTATGCGCTTGATTTTAACAGTAAATTAGAGTCGGTGCCTGGAGTTAAGGATATAGAAAAAGTTAAAAATATTTCAAAAATAATTGAAAGATGATCGATGCAGGAATATCTTTTCATGTGAGTGAAAAGGGTTATTATGGTGATTTTGGGGGTGCTTTTATCCCCGAGATGTTGTATCCAAACGTAGAGGAATTGCGTTTACATTATTTGGAATACATGATGGAACCGAGCTTCCAAAAAGAATTCCATTTCTTGTTGAAAGATTTTGTGGGCCGACCGACTCCCTTGTTTAAGGCGGAGCGATTGTCCGCTAAATACAATACCCAAATTTATTTGAAACGGGAGGATTTGTGTCATACGGGTGCACACAAAGTCAATAATACCATAGGCCAGATTTTGATGGCTAAGCGATTGGGCAAGCATAAAATTGTGGCTGAAACAGGTGCTGGACAGCATGGGGTGGCCACGGCCACGGTATGTGCCTTAATGGGAATGGAATGTATTATTTACATGGGTGCCATTGACATAGAGCGTCAAGCGCCTAATGTGGCTCGAATGAAAATGCTGGGGGCTACCGTCGTTGCCGCGCAATCTGGGTCAAAGACTTTAAAGGATGCTACCAATGAGGCGATGCGTCATTGGATTAATCATCCGGTCGACACCCATTATATTATTGGTTCAGTGGTGGGCCCGCATCCTTATCCCGATATGGTGGCCAAATTCCAATCAATTATTTCGGAGGAAATTAAATGGCAATTACAAGAGAAAGAGGGTCGAGATTACCCGGATTATATTTTAGCTTGCGTGGGAGGGGGTTCAAATGCAGCGGGGGCATTTTATCATTATTTAGATGAACCGCGAACCGCCTTAATTGCTGCGGAGGCGGCTGGCCAAGGAATATCGAGTGGTCATTCGGCCGCAACTACTTTTTTAGGAAAACCAGGTGTTTTGCATGGATCCAAAAGCTTGTTGATGCAAACCGAAGATGGCCAAGTCATCGAGCCCTATTCCATTTCGGCAGGCTTGGATTATCCAGGAATTGGTCCTTTGCATGCACATTTGGCCACCTCTGGCCGAGCGAAGTTCTTTGATATTACGGATGAGGAGGCCTTGGCTGCAGCGCTAGAATGTTCGATGTTGGAAGGTATTATCCCTGCATTGGAGACAGCGCATGCCCTAGCGGTGTTTGGAAAATTAGGAGCAAAACCGAATGAGATTTCAGTCGTCAATTTATCAGGGAGAGGGGATAAAGATTTGGCGACATACCAAAAAGCCTTAAAATTAAATGATTAATATGAATCGAATATCAGCTTTATTTGCCTCGCGAAAAGAACCTATTTTAAATATTTATGCGACGGCGGGCTATCCTAATTTAGGGGATACGATGTTGGTTTTAAATGCCTTACAAGAAGGGGGCGTGGACATCATTGAAATTGGGATGCCTTATTCTGATCCGGTGGCTGATGGAGAGACGATCCAACAATCTAATCAGGTTTCTTTAGATCAGGGCATGACGGTGTCGCATCTGTTTGATCAGCTCAAAAATATGCGGCCAAGTATTTCTGTTCCTGTGTTATTGATGGGGTACATTAATCCTGTACTGCAATTTGGGGTGGAGCGTTTTTGTCAAAAATGCCAGGAAGTGGGAGTCGATGGCTTGATTTTACCCGATTTGCCTATGGCCGAATATCAGCAGAGTTATCAATCGATTTTTGAGCGCTATGGTTTATTTAATATCTTTTTAATTACTCCTCAGACATCCGATGAGCGTATAAAGCAAATCGACGCTGTTAGTGAAGGATTTATTTACATGGTATCATCTGCCAGTACGACGGGGGCCAAATCGGGTATTTCCACAGATCAAGAAACTTATTTCAAACGTATTGAAGCGATGAATTTAAAAAATCCAAGGTTGGTAGGTTTTGGAATCTCCGACCGAGAGAGTTTTATTAAGGCTTCTAATGGCGCATCGGGGGCGATTATTGGCAGTGCTTTTGTGAAGCTTTTAGGTAATGCAAAAAATCTACGAGAGGAAATTGTGGGATTCGTGAAAAGTATCAAGGGATTAAAATAAATTTTAGGAATAATTTTAATCATTCTTTTAAAAAAAGATTTTATTTTTCTATCTTTGCAACCCGAATCAGCTCGGCTTATGTACAATTGGACCGCTAAGCGCTGATAATCATCCAAAATTTAAGAAAGATGAGTGAATTAATTAAGTTTGTTGAAGCAGAAAGTGCCCCACGTAGAGCGGAGCATCCAGAATTTGGAGCTGGCGATACAGTTAATGTACACGTAAAAATTCGCGAAGGAAACAAGGAGCGTATCCAGGTATTCCAAGGATTAGTTATTCAGCGCAAGAATTCAGGTGCTGGAGAAACGTTCACGGTTCGTAAGATTTCAAATGGAATAGGAGTGGAACGTATCTTCCCAATCTTGTCTCCCAATGTTGACAAGATCGAGGTTACCCGTCGTGGTAAAGTTCGCCGTGCTCGTTTATACTACATGAGAGGTAAGCAAGGGAAAGCGGCTCGTGTAAAAGAGAAGAAAAAATAGGTTTGAGATTTTTATAAATAAGAAAGCTGTTCAGAAATGAACAGCTTTCTTTGTTTAATTTATTTCTAAAAATTGAAAATTAGTTTAAGCTTAAAGCAGCCCTAGCCATGGTTAAATCATAATGCATTTGTAGCCTTAGCCAGTATTCCGCAGGGATGCCTAAGGCTTTTTCTAATGATATGGCAAAATGTGCGTGAATGCTTCGTTTGCCTTTGATGATCTCATTTAAAAATGAAGCTTTAACTCCCGTTTGGGTTGCAATTTTAATTTGAGATATCTTTCGCTCTTTCATTTCATCTAATAATAATTCACCTGGATGAGTTGCAAAAAATGGTTTTAATTCAGGTTTATTTTTCATGATTTGTAATGGTTGCTGATGGATAAGATTTTGCCAACTAAAACGTAAATATCATAACTAATAATGCATTCGAGTCTGTACTTATTATTAATCCTTATGGATTGAAGTGCAAATTTAGAGCCGAGTAATTTTTTAAAATGAAGGCTTTTAAATTTGATATAGTTCTTCAATTTTTTCAATCGCCAGCAAAATATTAATGATTTTTATATATTGCTTAATGACCTCAGGCTGAAACCAAAATTTTCTATTTTCTGAATATCCCTGTTCATAAATTTCTTGTAATTCAATTTTGTCAAAAACAATGATCATTTTATTTACATCAAAGATATGAAATTTATTCACATAAAAGTGAATAAATGATAATTCTAATCAATAAAAATACATGGAAATTGAGTTTTAAAAATATTTAAAACTGATCATTAAAATAAATAATCATTAGATTGATTATTACCCTTTCTCTACCTTCCTGACGTTGGTATTGATGGTATCTGATTCAATCAAACCATCGCGTAAACGAATGATCCGGTGTGCATATTGAGCGATGTCATCCTCGTGGGTCACCATGACGATGGTATTTCCTTTTTTATGTAATTGATCAAACAGATCCATAATTTCATAGGAGGTTTTTGAATCTAAGTTACCTGTGGGCTCATCCGCTAGTAAAATAGAGGGTTCGTTTACGAGGGCGCGCGCAATGGCAACACGTTGTCTTTGGCCCCCTGAAAGTTCGTTGGGCTTATGCCGTGCGCGATTATCTAAACCTACTCCGCGTAAGGTTTCCATGGCAATTTCAGTTCTTCTCGCTTTAGAATATCCTGCATAAATTAATGGAAGAGCTACATTTTCTAGGGCTGATTGGCGCGGAAGTAAGTTGAACGTTTGAAAAACAAATCCAATTTCTTTATTTCTCACGGCGGCTAACTCATTTTCCGACATTTCAGAAACATCCTGCCCATTAAGAATATATTTTCCGGTGCTTGGCGTATCTAAACACCCAACGATATTCATGAGCGTTGATTTACCAGATCCTGAGGGTCCCATAAAAGCCACATATTCACCTTTGTTGACGGAGATATTGATGTTCATTAAAGCATCGATTACCTCTTCGCCCATCACGTAGCGTTTAGAAATATTTTGGGTCTCAATTATTTTAGTCATGTGTAAATCTATAATTCATTCAAAAATACATTCAAAGTTTTAAAGTATCCTGAGTTTTAGACGAAAGATACAAGCGGGGGATAAAGTGGGATATAGGTGGATAAGAGGTTTGATTCCTGCGCACGTTTTTTTAGCTTTGTCAGAATGAAATATATTCCGGCTTTAGATGGAGTTCGCGCCATCGCTATTTTATTGGTCTTGGTTTTCCATTGGTTTCCAGAGGGAGTGGGTATTAATATTTTGCCAAACGGTCCCATCGGCGTAACCTTATTTTTTGTTTTGTCGGGCTATTTGATTTCCAATATCTTAATGGAGCAACAGACCAAAGCGCAATTTTTTCTCTCATTTAAGAACTTTGTTATTCGCAGAGCCCTACGTATTTTTCCCATTTATTTTCTTGTGCTGGCCGGATTATTGGTTCTAAAAAGAGCCTCTATTACGATTGATACTGACTTTTATGCGCACCCATGGTATTATTGGACCTATTTGTATAATCATTGGTTGGAGCAGCATGTCAACTGGGCAGATACCTTGTCTCCGTATTGGTCATTGTCGGTGGAGGAGCAGTTTTATGTCCTTTGGCCATTTTCTATTTTGTTAATTTCTAGCCATTTTCGGGCCTATTTTTTATGGTTTTGTGTGTTTTTCGGTATTGCTTTTAGGTATTATTCAGTCCACCTTCAGCATGGAATCGGGGTGTATATGTTGACCTGCGTCGACACCTTCGCATGGGGGGCTTTATTAGCGCATTACATCCGAGAAGGAAGAACAGCAGAAATAGCAATCTGGGCTCGAAGATTGATTATCCCCGTTGTATTTTGTTTTTTAATGCTTTGTTTAAAGCACACGGATACTGATTTAGTCAAACAATTATTTTTTAGAACGTTCACTTCTTTGGTTTCTGCTGCTTTCCTTTTCTACGCGCTGCAACCCGGATTTTTTAGTAAAATTTTGTCATTTAGTCCTTTGCGCCTCATTGGCCAAATGTCCTATGGCATTTATTTATATCATATGTTGGCCCCCGATTTATTCTTCAAAATTGCGGAAAAATTACATATTCCTATACCCGAGTTACCTTTTAATATGGTCCCATTTATCGTGCTATTTACCTTTTCTTTCCTCTCGCTTAATTTGATTGAAAAGCCAATACAAACATTTAAACGATTTTTTGTTTCTTAAGGTATCGAGTAAACCTTTGTGAATCCGCATAAAAAAAGCCCGAACATAACGTTCGGGCTTTTAATTATCTTAACAGAATCTTACAATCCTTTTGCTTTCTTAACGACTTCTTCCGCAAGACTTTGAGGAACAAATTCATAGTGAGAGAATGTTAACGAAGCCGTGGCACGTCCTGAAGACATGGTACGCAAATCGGTTACGTAACCAAATAATTCAGAAAGAGGTACATCAGCCTTCAAGATAACAGCTCCTTGACGTGAATCCATCCCTTTCATGATTCCACGGCGACGGTTTAGGTCACCCGTGATTGGACCTGTATACTCATCAGGAGTAACAACATCCACCGCCATGATAGGCTCCATTAATTTAGCACCCGCTTGTTTTGCTGATTCTTTATAACCCATACGGGCTGCTAATTCAAATGATAATGTATCGGAATCGACATCGTGATAAGATCCATGAAATAAGCGAACTCTCATGGAATCCATGGGATATCCGGCTAAAGCTCCCGTTTTCATCGCTTCTTCAAATCCTTTTTGAACGGCTGGAATAAATTCACGAGGAATTACACCCCCTACAATATTATTAACAAACTCCAAACCTGGTTTGTCATCATCTCTTGGTCCGATTTCAAATACGATATCAGCAAACTTACCACGACCACCTGATTGTTTTTTGTAAACCTCACGGTGCTCAGTCGTCTTCGTTAAAGACTCCTTGTAAGCTACCTGAGGAGCACCTTGGTTAACTTCTACTTTAAACTCACGACGCATACGGTCGATGATGATCTCTAAGTGAAGTTCACCCATTCCTTTGATAATGGTTTGACCTGTTTCCTCGTTTGACTCTACTTGTAAAGTAGGATCTTCTTCAATCAATTTAGTGATCGCTTTGGAGAAGTTATCCGCATCAGCCGCTTTCTTTGGTTCAATCGCATATCCAATTACTGGCTCTGGAAAATCCATTGCTTCTAATACAATTGGGTGTTTCTCATCCGAAAGGGTGTCCCCTGTTTTAATATCTTTAAATCCTACAACCGCTCCAATATCCCCAGCACCTAAACGAGGAATCGCATTTTGCTTGTTGGCATGCATTTGAAATATACGCGAGATACGCTCCTTATTTCCTGAACGGTTGTTCAACACATAAGAACCTGAATCTAAACCTCCTGAGTAGGCACGAATGAAACATAGACGACCTACGTAAGGATCCGTAGCAATTTTAAAGGCCAAAGCTGCAAATGGCTCAGACTCACTTGGCTTTCTCATCACCTCAGCTCCCGTGTCTGGGTGAATTCCTTTGACACCTTCTTTGTCCATCGGTGAAGGCAAAATAGCCATCACGTAATCCAACATTGTTTGAACCCCTTTATTTTTGAAAGATGAACCACAAAGAATTGGAACAATTTTCATGGATATAGTCGCCGCACGTAATGCCGCCAAAATTTCATCTTCTGTGATTGACGCAGGATCTTCGAAGTATTTCTCCATCAAAGTCTCATCAAATTCAGCCACCGCTTCTAATAATTTCTCGCGGTATTCAGTCGCCTCTTCCAACATATCAGCCGGGATCGGTACTTCCTTAAATGTCATTCCTTTATCCTCCTCGTTCCAAATGATTCCACGGAAGTTAACTAAGTCAACCACACCCTCGAATCCTTCTTCAGCGCCAATCGGCAATTGAAGTGGCACCGCATAGCTACCTAACATTTCTTTCACCTGCTTACACACGTTCAAGAAATCAGCCCCCGAACGGTCCATCTTATTGACAAATCCAATACGAGCTACATTGTAGTTATTAGCCAAACGCCAATTGGTTTCCGACTGAGGCTCAACACCGTCCACGGCGGAAAATAAAAATACTAGACCATCTAATACACGCAAAGAACGATTCACTTCTACCGTAAAGTCTACGTGTCCCGGAGTGTCAATGATGTTAATGTGGTAATCTTGTTCGCGGTATTTCCATGTTACTGTGGTCGCGGCCGAAGTAATCGTGATTCCACGCTCCTGCTCCTGCTCCATCCAGTCCATGGTAGCCGCTCCATCATGCACCTCACCTATTTTATGAGAAACCCCAGCATAGTAGAGAATACGTTCTGTCGTGGTGGTTTTACCCGCGTCAATGTGCGCAGCAATACCAATGTTTCTAGTAAATCTTAAATCGCGTGCCATTTTTAAATTTAATTATGAAATGTTTTTTTAAACTCTATTTTTAAATGATCAAGTACTTGGACAACAAAACAATATGTTTTCGTTTATGTACTGATTTAGGGGTGCAAAATTACTGAAACTTATATTAAATACAAAAGTTTTTCTAGATGTTTAAGAGCTTTTTACAATTAGTTTATCCTAGGCTCTGTGGAGCTTGCCAATTTCCACTTTTGGCATCGGAAGATTTTGTGTGTACGGGCTGTCGATTAGACTTGCCTAAGCCTGGCTTATTTCTACCCACACCCAATTGGATTACCGCGAAATTTGACGGATTGTTTGATTTTAATCATGCCAATGCTTTTTTTTTATTTTCTGAGGGAAGCAGAGTTCAGCACCTCATGCACCAGGTTAAATATAAAGGGCAGTCGGCTTTAGGAGAGTTTTTGGGTTTTTGGTGTGGCAAAGAACTACAAAAATCCCATTCATTTATTTTTTATGATGCGATGGTCCCGATCCCCCTTTTTGCTAAAAAACTGCGTGAAAGAGGATATAACCAAGCGGCAAGCTTGACGATGGGAATCCAACAAGCCACCGGATTGCCTTGTTTGGAACAGGTACTAATTCGTAAAATTCAGAGTAAATCTTTAGTTGGCCAAAATAGAGCTCAGCGTTATGAATCTCTTTCAGATGCTTTTGGGGTAGAAAATGAGGAGCTGATTAGGGGTAAACATATTTTAGTCGTGGATGACACCTTGACGACTGGCGCTACTTTTTTAGCCGCCGCAGAAAAACTAAAAGCCGCCGGGGCAAGAGAAATTTCTTTTCTCGCACTGGCGGCTTTAAAATGATTCTTTATTTATTTAATCCGGCTGATATCATAGCGCAACGGAAACCGATAGTCGCCGTAGCAGAATCTTGATCTAAGTACCTACGAGAACCTGGAGCTAACCAATAAGAAATATCAGCCCAAGAACCTCCTTTGTAAACTCTAGATTTATTGTCGATTAATGAATTATTGTTTTTGCTGTCGTAACGAGAAGCTTTGTCCAATTTGTCATTTCTACGCACAGGGTTCAAGTCATTGAAATCCTGAAAAGATAAAGGACGATATAAATCCATCACCCACTCATTCACATTTCCAGCCATTTGATATAAACCGAAATCGTTCGGAGCATATTTGTAAATTTCAGCGGTAATAATCGCTCCGTCATTTGATTTACCTGCAATACCTGCATAATCGCCTCGTCCACGTTTGAAATTGGCCAACATCATTCCTCTGCTTTTTCCGCTAGATTCTCTTAGTGACGGACCATCCCAAGGATAAATTCGTTGGTTTGCTTGGTTTTCATCTTGTTGTTGAGTTCCAATCATCGCCTTCGCCGCATATTCCCATTCCGCTTCAGTAGGTAATCGATAAGATGGTAAAATACGTCCTGATTCAATACTTACTCTGGCGGGCGCATTGGCTCTAGTCGCAGCTGAAGCCGTTGTCGCACCCGTTTTAGTCGCTTTCGGAGCTTTTGTTTTGGCATTTCCTCCGGCTAAATTTTGATTCACCACAGCCGTTCTCCACAAACAATAATCGGTGGCTTGAGCCCAAGAAATTCCCACCACAGGATACATTCTAAATCCTGGAAATCTCAAATATTGCTCAACATAAGGATCATTAAAGGCTAAATCATTGCGCCAAACCGTCGTGTCAGGCAAGGCCGCCTCATAAAAATCTAAGGTTGAATCCTTTTGAACGGAATATAAATATTCTAAATAATGCACATTCGCGATTTCCGTTTCATCCATGTAAAACGATTGTACAGAAACCGTACGTTCGATGTTATCATGTGTTCCCATCACATCTTCTTCAATGGATCCCATGGTAAATCGGCCTCCTTCAATAAAGACTAAGTTAGGCCCAATGAGCTGTCCAGTGAATTTTTTGTCAACCTGAAATCCTGATTTTTGATTATATGCAAGACCAGTTACGGAAGACGAACTTCCGACGTTGACACTATTAGGTTTGCCGCCTAAACTGCCACCTAATTTACTTCCGATGCCACTTGGGCAAGATGTCATTAACACCGCGATGCCACAAAGGCCTAAAACAAATTTTAATTTAGCAATCATCTATATGTTCTTTTCTACATAATTTGAAAAACAAAGGTATGAAATTCAAGCAATTTGCTCAAAATTAACCTAAAATATCTATCAAAATACTATTTAAATCTTTTATTGTACTTACTTTTTGTACTTGGAGGATCAATTTCCCCCCTTTTTCACGCAGTTGGCAAGCTCCTTTTTTCGTATTGACAAACTGAATAACCTGGCCTATTATTGTTGTTCCGGTATTTGGCTGTGCCTCCATAGAAACGAAATACAATTTCAACATATTGCCCTTCAATGTAATTTTTTCTATTCCGAGTGCCTGCGCTTTCCAACGACAAGCCACTAATTCGTACATATCTCTAACTTCTGTCGGCCATTCTCCAAAGCGATCTTTCACCTCAGCCATAAATTCATCCAGCTCTTTTTCGTTCTCTATCTCGTCTAGTCGCGTATATAACGCAAGTCGTTCTGAAATACTGCTCACATAATCTTCTGGAATCAGAACTCTTAAATCGGTTTCGATTTGACAGTCTACTTTTAGGGCTTCGGCAACAACCCCTAAATCCGTCTCAAATAAAGATTTAAATTCATTTTCTTTTAGCTCTTGGACTGCCTCATCTAAAATTTTATGGTACATGTCATAACCGAGGTCGTTGATAAATCCACTTTGCTCACCTCCTAACAAATTTCCAGCCCCTCTAATATCCAAGTCACGCATGGCCACCTTAATCCCATCTCCCAAATCCGCAAACTCTTCCAAGGCGCTTAATCTTTTTCTAGCATCGCTCGTTAAGGACGCCAAAGACGGGGTTGCCAAAAAGCAATAGGCTTTTTTATTGGACCTACCTACACGGCCACGCATTTGATGTAAATCGGAAAGGCCAAAATGGTTTGCGTTCAAGATATAAATGGTGTTGGCATTCGGAATATCTAAACCGGATTCGATGATATTGGTGGCTACTAACACATCGAAATGGCCTTCAATAAACCCGAGCATGATTTTTTCTAATTTATCGCCTTCCATCTGTCCATGCGCCACGCCTATTTTAGCATCGGGTACTAAGCGCAAAATCCGGTTGGCCGTACTCTCTAAATCACTGATTTTATTGTGCACGACAAAAACTTGGCCTCCTCTTGTTAATTCATTTCGCACTCCATCCCTTAAAATTTCATCGGTCATGACCACTAATTTGGTTTCAACCGGTTGGCGATTCGGCGGGGGAGTGGCTATGATCGATAAATCACGCGCGCCCATCAGTGAGAAATGTAGGGTTCTAGGAATGGGGGTCGCTGTTAACGTTAACACATCCACATCCACGCGCATTTCTTTTAACCGATCTTTGACCTTGACTCCAAATTTTTGTTCTTCGTCAATAATCATCAAACCCAGGTTTTTGAACACCACATCTTTATTGACTAATCGGTGTGTGCCAATGAGAATATCGGTTTCGCCAGTCGCCACGCGGGCGAGTGTCTCATTAATTTGTTTACTCGATTTGAAGCGATTGATGTACTCCACTTTGCAAGGGAAAGCAGCCAATCGTTCATGAAATGTCCTAAAATGTTGCATAGCTAAAATAGTGGTTGGCACTAGCACAGCTACTTGTCTCGAATCGGCAACGGCTTTAAATGCCGCTCTGATGGCTATTTCAGTCTTTCCAAAACCCACATCGCCACAGACTAAGCGGTCCATGGGATGTGGCTTTTCCATATCCATTTTTACATCGGCCGTCGCTTTTGCTTGGTCTGGCGTATCTTCATAAATGAAGGATGATTCTAATTCAGCCTGTAAATAAGTGTCAGCTGAAAAGGCAAATCCCCTGGCAGTTTTTCTTTTAGCATATAGCGCAATTAATTCCTTAGCTATATCTTTTACCTGCCTTTTTACCTTTGATTTTTTATTGTCCCACTCCGGCGAGCCCAGTTTGGACATGCTAGGAGGCGCCCCATCTTTCCCTGAATATTTTGAAATTTTATGCAAGGAATGAATGGAAACGGAAAGCACATCATCGTCTCGGTAAATGAGTCGAATTACTTCTTGTTCGCCGTTCGAGGTGTCGATTAGATTTAAACCCGCGAAACGGCCGATGCCATAATCTACGTGAGTGACAAAATCGCCGACTTGCAAACTTCTTAATTCCTTTAAGGTTAGGGTTTTGTTTTTTGAGAATTTATTTTTCTCTTTGAAACGGTTGTATCGATCAAAAAGTTGGTGGTCTGGGTAAAAGGCAATTTTTGTTTGCTCATCGATAAACCCTTCTCTTAGCGTAATTTGAATTGTTTTAAATTGAATGGTCGAATTTATCTCATTGAAAATGACCTCCAAACGTTCTAGTTGGCGCGCGGATTCCGAACAAATAATATTTTGATAGCCCAAACTTTGATTTTCTAAAAACGCGGCAGCCAGCCGTTCAAAATCTTTCTGGAATGCACCGGGATTTTTGGAAGGGTATGTGATGAGCGTGGCACCTTTAAAAAAGGCTCGTTTTCCAAATTCCACCAGCGTAAACCCACTCAATGATTTTTTTACTTCTTTTTTTGTTTCCCAGCGTTCGCTTGGATCGCTAATGATTTGGATATTTCCACCGCCTGAGGATTTTATTCGCTCAAAATCGGCTGTAGCCTTTTCAAAATTGGTTTCAATGATTTCCAATAATGTGCCTGGGTCTTTAATCCAAACTTTCGTATTTTCTGGCAAAAAAGAGAAAAATGTTTCTCTGGTTTCTTGCACTAATTTTGTTTGTACGTCAGGAATCAGGTGCATGGCTGAAACCGATTGGATGGACAATTGGGTTTCTGGATGAAAGGTTCGTATGCTTTCAACCTCATTGCCAGAAAAATCAAGCCGATAAGGAAATTCGGCAGCATAGGAAAATACATCCAAAATTCCTCCTCGGACTGAATATTGACCTGCTTCGTAGACAAAGTCAGTTCGCTCAAAATCATATTCATTGAGCGTCTCGGCCACAAAAGTGGGGTCAATTTTATCCCCCACTCGGATCGAAAGTGTATTCTTTACAAGGGATTTTCGATTAATCACCTTATCCGTTAAGGCCTCTGGGTAGGTGACTAAGACTAATATTTGATCATGGTAATTGCTCAATGTATTCAGCACTTCCGCCCGCATGAGTACATTCGCATTATCTACTTCTTCCCACTCATAAGGTTTTTTATGTGACATGGGGAAAAGCATAACCGCGGTATCACCTAAGAGTGATTGCAGGTCGTTCAACACATATTGGGCTTCCTCTTTTTCTTCACAAACTAATAGAAATGGATTTTTTTCTTGACTTAAAGCGGCGATTAAAACGGTGTCTAATGCGCCACAAAGCCCTTTTATAGTAAACAAACTCCCTTTATTTGCGATAGTAATTTGCTGGAAAATTGTTTGCACAATCCCATCATACTTATATAATTGGAGGAAATCTTTAACAATCATAATATCCCTACATCGGGTAAAAAATTTAAAATTGGGTTTGCAAAGGTAGAAAAATTTATATCTTTGTGCGTCCACAAAAAGGGGTGCCTTCAAAAAAGGCTGAGATTATACCCATTGAACCTGATACGGATAATGCCGTCGAAGGGATTTTGTCGAGTTTTTAGCGCTGAAAACTCAAAAAAATCAAAAAATAAGGGTTATTGTTAAATCATACGGGATTTGACTCCTTTGCCTGTTGTTAATATTTCAAAATGAAAAAGTTAATGACATTGTTTGTTTTGTTTGTTTCTGTCCAGTCCATTTTTGCCCAAAAAATGCGTGGGCAGGTGCTGGATCAGGAATCGAAAACTCCATTATGGGGTGCTTCAGTTTCTTTCGTAGGAAGTCCAAATGGAACGATTACGGATGCCAATGGATATTTCTCCATTAGGCCACTATCTCAAAAAAGTATACTGAAAATTAGTTTTGTTGGCTATGAACCGGTCGAGATTTTAGCCGAGAATGCTGCGCGAGTCGAATTAAAACGCTCCAGTTTTTTACAAGATGAGGTGTTGGTGAAATCGACCAGGGCAGATGAAAATTCGGCGATGGCCTATTCAAATGTTTCGGCAACGGAACTAGGCAAAAATAACTTGGGCCAAGATATGCCCAATTTGCTAAATTTTACTCCCTCTGTAGTGACTACCTCAGATGCGGGTGCTGGGATTGGTTATACGGGAATCAGAATTCGAGGCTCTGATGCGACGAGGGTCAATGTGACGATCAATGGAATTCCTGTGAACGATTCTGAATCTCAAGGAACTTATTGGGTCAATATGCCCGATTTTGCAAGTTCTGTTAATTCCGTACAAATACAGCGGGGGGTGGGTACGTCAACGAACGGTGCCGGTGCTTTTGGTGGATCGGTTAATATGCAGACCAATACATTTGAGGGAAAGGCTTATGCTGAAATTAATGGTTCTGGAGGTTCTTTTGGGACATTAAAAACGACATTGAAGGTAGGTTCAGGGTTACTAGGTGGCAAATTTACGGTGGATGGACGTTTGTCAAGAATCGTTTCGGATGGCTACATTGACCGATCGACTTCTAATTTGCAATCTGCCTATCTTTCTGCTGCTTATTTTGGCAAAAAAAGCTTTGCGCGTGTCAATTATTTTCTGGGCAAGGAGAAGACTTTTCAGACCTGGTATGGGACTCCAGAATCTCGCGTGAGTGGGTCTTTAAACGAGATGCAGGCTTTTATTGAGCGTAATTATTTGTCCACCGCGGAGGCCGAAAACTTGTTGAAGTCCGGTCGGACTTACAATTATTATACCTATGCAAACCAAACGGATAATTACGCACAGGATCATGTACAATTACTGACAAATCACCGATTATCCGCTGCCTGGAATTTAGATTTAAATGCCCATTATACCTATGGAAGGGGTTATTATGAAGAATTCAAACCTGAGGCCAATGTCGAAAATTATGGAATAAGTGCTAAAATTATCACTGATTTGGTTCGCCAAAAGTGGTTGGATAATGATTTTTATGGAACGACTTTTTCTATGCAATACGAAGGATCGGCCAAGATTAAATTCAATTTTGGAGGTGCTTGGAACCGATATGTGGGTAGACATTATGGAATTATTACAGAAGGAAATTTACTGCCTAAGACATATCGAGGCTATGAGTGGTATCGTAGTAGGTCCCAAAAGACTGATTTGAATTTCTATGCAAAAGCTAATTTGGTTTTAGCTGATCGTTGGAATGCCTACCTTGATTTACAATACCGAACGGTGGGATATGCGATGTTGGGCACGGCAGATAAGTTTTTGACATTGGCCAATCAAAACAGCTATCAATTCTTTAACCCAAAATTGGGTTTGACACATCAAATTTCAGATGAATCAAAAATTTATTCTTCGATCTCTTTGGGCAGCAAGGAACCTAGTCGGCAAGATTTTGTAGACAATCCTACTACCGCACCCCGACCCGAATACCTTCAGGATTATGAGTTTGGCTACCAGCGTACTGGGGAAAAATATGCCTTGCAATTGAATGGCTATTTCATGAAATACAAAGATCAATTGGTCCTCACGGGAGCCTTAAATAATGTGGGAGAAGCGATTCGCACCAATGCCCCTGATAGTTACCGCTTAGGCCTGGAGGCTTCCTTAAATTATCAAATTTTGCCTTATCTCTTGTGGTCGGGAAATGTAACGTTGAGCCAAAATAAAATACAGAATTTCAACGAGAAGTTGACAGATTATGAAAACTACACTGAGAAAATCATCCCACACGGCACAACGGATATCGCCTATTCCCCCAATGTAATCGCTGGGAATACGATTACCTATAAAAAAGGAGCCTTTGAGGGAGCGCTTTTGTCTAAATATGTGGGCAAGCAATATTTAGATAATACCAGTTCTGACAAGCGTTCTTTGGCCTCCTATGCCACTCAGGACTTGCGACTTAGTTATGTATTTTCCAAGCATATGAGTACAACATTATTGCTGAATAATGTGTTTAATTCGATGTACTCGTCTAATGGATATACCTATAGTTACCTGTATGCGGGAGAATTAACGACTGAAAATTTTCAATATCCTCAGGCGGGGTTCAACTTTTTATTAGGACTCAATATTCGGCTGTAGGAATTTTTCAATGTTTCAAGCCTTATTTTTTTAAGGCTTGAAACAAAATTACTATTCCACCAAATTCCATTTCCATCCCCATTTGGCCAGTCGGTAGCGAACGGAGTACCATAAAACACCTAAGCCATAGATAGAGCTTCGTTTAAAATTAATCGACGAGGCTTCTTCGAAATATTTAGTCGGGCACGTTACTTCGCCTACCTCAAAACCCTTCCAAAACAATTGCAACACCATTTGATTATCAAAAATAAAATCGTTGTCACATTTTGTGAATTGTACCGCTTCTAAGGCTTCCTTGGAAAATGCGCGATACCCCGTGTGGTATTCGGAGAGTTTTTGGTCAATTAATATATTTTGAAACAAGGTTAATAGTCGATTCGCTATATATTTATAAATGGGCATGCCGCCTTTTAAAGCTCCTTTTCCTAAAATTCTAGAGGCAAAAACTACGGGGTATAAACCATTGCCAATAATTGAAATCATGGCTTTTAATAACATGGGAGTATATTGGTAATCGGGATGCAGCATGATCACAATGTCGCCACCTAAAGATAGCGCTTTTGTGTAACATGATTTTTGATTTCCACCATAACCCAGGTTTTTATCATGTTGGACGATGTGCTTAATGCCAATTTTTTTCGCTACTTCTACCGTATTGTCCGGGCTATAATCATCCACTAAAATCACCTCGTCCACCCAATCATGGGGTATTTCTTGATATGTTTTTTCTAGTGTTAAAGCGGCCTTGTAAGCCGGCATCACGACGATAACCTTTTTCCCTTCGTACATATTTTTTGGCTATTTTTTGCGACCTTTGTGTCGCCTAATGGTAAAATTAAATATTTATGAGCGAATCTCTATTTTTTCTTCTTTTTTCAATCCTAGTCATAGCCGTCATGCTTTTAGACCTAGGAATTTTCAAGAAGGCGGGTGCTGCGGAGGTTACCTTTAGAGGTGCGGGTTTTTGGACAGGGGCTTGGGTGCTTTTAGCGATCTCGTTTTACTTTTTTTTGGGACAATTTGGGGGCATGGTCCATGGCATTACGGATGTTAATGGATTAATTACGGTCAAAGAGTTGTATGCTCCTCACATAGACTTGGGAAGTGGTTCATTTTTGGAGCAATTAGCTATTTTTCAAAATAATTTATCCCTTGAGTTTATTACGGGATATTTGGTCGAATATTCGTTGTCGGCCGACAATGTATTTGTCTTCATTTTAATTTTCAATTCCTTTGGTGTCCAAAAGCGCTACTATAAAAAGATCTTGGTTTGGGGTATTTTGGGTGCCATCATTTTGCGTTTAATTTTCATATTCTTGGGGGCGGCTTTGTTGCAAAAATTTGATTGGATCATTTACGTTTTTGGGGCGTTTTTAGTGTATACCGGAGTGAAAATTCTATTTACGAAACAACATGATGAGGAGATTAATCCAGCTGAACACCCCATCGTAAAGTTCTTATCGCGTTTCTTTAATGTGTATCACCGGAATGTCATAGGCCGATTTTTCGTTCGTATGAAAACCGGTAAATTATTTATTACGCCTATTTTCGTGATTGTGGTGGTGATTGCTTTTACGGATATATTATTTGCCGTGGATTCAATTCCAGCCATTTTCTCTATTTCTAAGGATCCTTATATTGTCTTTTTCTCCAATGTTTTTGCGGTGATGGGTTTACGTTCGCTCTTCTTTTTCCTGTCTAATTTGATGGGCTTATTTCGCTTTTTACCTATAGGCCTAGGTGTGTTGTTGACTTTCGTAGGTTTGAAAATGCTGGGGCACCACTATTTAACAGCAATGAATTTTGGAACGCTTTCTTCGCTAGCCGTGATTGTAGGGATTTTAGCAACCAGTATCATCTTGAGTTTACTTTTTCCAGAAAAGAAAGAAGTCAAATAAGTGAATGGGTCAATTACATTAAACCCACTCCTGAGTCATTTTTCGATATTGCAATGGCGGTACTTTCATCCAGTGCTTAAACTGTTTATTGAAGTGCGATAAGTTTCCAAAACCACTTTCAAAACATATTTCGACCATCGTTTTCTGGGTAGTTCTTAGCATTTGGCACGCATGCTTAATTCTAAATTCGGTCACAATTTCGACAAACGTTTTTTGGGTTACCTTTTTGAAATACCGACAAAAAGCCGTTTCCGTCATGTTGGCCAAATGAGCCACCTCATCCAAATGGACTTCTTGGGTGTAATGCGCAATGATATACGCATAAATCCGATTGATTCGTTCTAAGTCGATGGTCGAGACGGTATATCCTCCCTCATTAGTGTCAATCGGCTGAACGTCCGCGCCGCCCATCGTTAAGGAATGTAAAATTTGCAGAAATGCTAAGAGCCGAGGAAAAGGGGCTAACTCCTTTAATTTCAGCATTTCTCTGGCAATTCTATCCTGTGTAGGGCCTAAAATAGATAGACCACTTTTGGCTCGATCCAACAATTGGCGAATGTTTTGACAGGCATCATTCTCAAGAAATTTATCACCTAGAAAATCTCGTTTAAAATGAATGACAATGGCCTGTGCCGCATCTAAATCCTCATCCGTTGACAGCCAATCTTTTCTGTGATTTTGCCAACAATGAGGCAAATTGGACCCTAAAAGAACTAAGTCACCGGGACTAAAATCAGAAATTTGATTGCCGATGAAACGCTTTCCTTCTCCAGATATAATCAATGTTAATTCAAGCTCAGGATGAAAATGATAGGGAGCATCAAAACGCGCCTGCACAATTTCCTTCAATTGGATCGGCTGATTTATATTTTCTGATAAATGTTCAAGGCTCGCCTTCATATTAATATTTTACCTCAATTTTTAAACGAAATTGAATTTAGGATAAAATTGCATTATTTTTTACAAATTTTGACGTGGTTTTTGAATTTAATTCAAGTCAATTTTGTGAAAAATAATCGCGATGTTATCAAAAACTTATCCCTTAGAGTCAAATCGAATTTCTTATTTTCAAAAAAATGGACACGTTTTCTTAGAAAATGTACTCCCAATGGAAGACCTAAAACCTTTTCGAGAGGCCATTCGCGCCTGGGCCGTTGATTTTAAAAAGAATCAAAAGCCGATGGAAGAAAGGGACACCTATGGAAAAGCATTTCTTCAAATGATGAATTTATGGGAGGAAAATGAATTGATCAAGCAATTTTCTTTAGCCAAAAGATTTGGGAAAATAGCCGCTGAATTATTAGGTGTAAAAAATGTCCGACTTTACCATGATCAGGCCTTGTTTAAAGAACCAGGCGGAGGATTAACTCCTTGGCATCAAGATCAATATTACTGGCCGATGGACACCGACAAAACAGTAACGATGTGGATGCCCTTGGTCGACATAGAAGATGGAATGGGGATGTTGACTTTTGCTTCCGGCAGTCAGCATGTTAGTCTTCCTCCCATAGGAATTTCGGATGAGTCTGAAAAAGTGATTAGTGAATTTGTCGCGGAGCATAAATTTCCGATTGTCGCCCAAAAAACGATGAAAGGTGGTGATGCCACCTTTCATCGCGGTTGGACTTTACATGCTGCCCCTGGAAATGAAACCACCCAAATGCGTGAGGTGATGACTTTGATTTTTATGGAGGCCGACATGCGTGTAACGGAACCTAAAAACCCAAATCAAGAGGCCGATAGGCAACGTTGGTTCCAGGGATTAGCTCCCGGCTCATTAGCTGCTTCGTCGATCAACCCCATTATTTAAGGTCTGGACAATCGCAAGATTTTTTCTTAAATAAGGACCATTTTTTCTTATATGGCTTTTGCTTATAGCGATTGCTTGCGCATGAACTTGCCAGAAAAAACACACAAAGCAATATCGAAAAATACCGCATTATTTTAATTTAGATTTTAAATAAGTGATGGCCATATCCCAAGCAGCTTCTGTAGATGCCTTGTCATAAATGGGATTTGAAGGATTGGCAAAACCATGGTCTGCATCAAAACTCTTCAAGGTTAATTTTTTTCCAGCCAGTTTCATATTGGCATCAAACTCAGCGACCACTTGGGTCGATATGAATTTTTCCTTTCCTGCAAACAATCCTAAAACATCCGTTTGAAGTAATTTTAATTGCTCCACATCTTTCACCGGCATGCCATAATACATCACGCAAGCCGCTGCTTGTTTTCCATTTAAAATGGAGGCCTTTAAAGATAATGCACCACCAAAACACCAACCTACCGTAGCGATTTTTGCTTTAGGCCCTACATATGAAATGGCCCCTTTAATAATGGATTCTAAACGGGCAGGGTTAGCGCCTCCCATTAATTTTCCTGCCTCTTCTCGAGTCGTAGCCACTTTCCCATCATACATATCTAAGGCAAGCACATTGACATTTCCTAATGTAGAATAGAAATGCTCGGCCTCTCTTTTAATGTGGTCGTTTAAACCCCACCATTCTTGGAATACAAACAAAGTATAATTGGTAGGTTTATCCGCTGGGATATAAAATCCTTTGGCCATGGTTCCATCTGGGGTGTTAAATTCCACCATCACGCCACCCGCTTTGCTGATGTGCTTATAGGCCTTAGGCAATGCATGCGATTTCATAAATGCCTTATTGGAGGCCATTAATTGCATTTGATCTTTGGTCGAAAAGCAGATCGACTGAGCAAAAAGCATGTTGCACATGAAGGCCAACAACGCCACTAGAGTCATTTTTTTCATCATTTTGAAGGATATTTTAAATATTTTTTATAAAAATAATCGAAAATTTGTGATTTGAAGTAACTTTGGCCTTTCCTATTTTAAATACAACACTATGAAAAAGTTTTTGTTCGGCATTAGCCGAATTATTTTTGCCGTTTCTTGTTTGACTATCCTGTCTTTTCAACAAGTAAACGCTCAGGATAAAAATCCACTATTAGGTAAAAAAGTCCTCGTTTTTTCTTCGACCAAAGGCTTCCGTCATGGCTCCATCGGATCCGGTAAAACGGCTTTAATGAAAATGGCTAAGGAGAAAGGTTTTCAAGTGGATACCACTGAAAGCGCAACAGTCTTTACTGAAAATAATTTGAAACAATATCGTTTGGTTGTATTCTTAAATACCACTGGAAATATTTTAAATGATGCTCAGCAAAATGCGTTTGAGCGTTTTATTCAAGCAGGTGGTGGATATTTTGGTATTCATGCGGCTACTGACACTGAGTATGATTGGCCTTGGTATGGTAAATTAGCCGGTGGTTTTTTTGCCTCACACCCTGGACGTCCAAATGTGCAAAAAGGTAAGATGAATGTCGTGGATAATACACATATTTCTACCGCACACATGCCCGCTTCATTCGATCGCACGGATGAATTTTATGACATTAAGGAATTTAATAAGGATGTTAAATTATTAGTGACTGTGGACGAAAAGTCTTACAAAGATGGTAAAATGGGTGATTTTCACCCAATGGCTTGGTACCACGAATATGATGGTGGACGTGCATTTTATACCAACTGGGGTCACACGAATGAGACATTTTCGGAGGATTTGGTACTTAAACATATTTGGGGAGGCCTTCAGTGGGTATCTTCAGGACCTGATCAAAATTATAAGAAGGCGCTTAGAACGGAAATAGTACCGGAAGAGAATCGCTTCAGCAAAACTATTTTGGATCGTAACTTAGATGAGCCTACGGAATTAGCTGTGGCCAATAGTGGTAAGATATTTTATGCGGAACGAAAAGGGAAGTTGAAAATGTACGATCCTAAAAAAGGAAAGACCAAGGTGATCGCTAATTTGAACGTATACACAAAGCAGGAATATGGTTTGATGGGTTTGAATATTGACCCTAATTTTGACTCAAATAAATTTATGTATTTGTATTATTCGCCCCCTTCAGGGTTGGCGGATACGGCCCAACATCTTTCCCGTTTTGTGTATGATGATGTAAAAGATACGTTGTTGATGAGTACGGAAAAGATTCTTTTGCGTGTTCCTGTCAAGCGAGTAGAATGCTGCCATACGGGTGGTTCGATTGCTTGGGATAAGTCAGGAAATTTATATTTGTCTACGGGTGATGATACCAACCCTTTTGCATCCAATGGATATAGTCCGAGTGACAATCGTCCAGGCCGTGCGGGTTGGGATGCTCGTTCGACCAGTTCCAATACCAATGACTTACGCGGAAAAATATTACGTATTAAACCTACACCAGAAGGGGGATACACGATTCCGTCGACCAACTTATATCCAGAAAAAATTTACCATGCTAAACAAGAAATATATGTCATGGGTAATCGGAATCCCTATCGTATTTCTGTGGATCAGCGCACAGGTTATTTGTATTGGGGTGAGGTGGGTCCAGATGCGGGGGAAGCGTCCAAGAAATTCGGACCAAGAGGACACGACGAAGTAAATCAAGCACGTGAAGCGGGGTATTTTGGCTGGCCTTTATTTGTTGCGGACAACCGTCCATACAATCAACGTGAATTTAAAAATGATAGCACATGGGCTGTATTTAATCCACGTGCGCCCATCAACGATTCTCCTCACAATACAGGTTTTGCCCATTTGCCGCCTGCTCAAAAAGCATTCATTTACTATCCGTATGTGGATTCTCCAGAGTTTGGTCCGGTGGTAGGAAAAGGAGGTCGGAATGCAATGGCAGGTCCTGTTTACTACAGAGAGGACTATCCAACGGATTCGAAAACCAAATTTCCGGCCTATTATAATGGGAAATTAATTGCCTACGATTGGGCAAGAGATTTAATTTATACGGTGTCGATGAAAGAAAATGGTGATTTCTTACAAATGGATCGCTTCTTGCCATCCATTCCTTTTTCGCATCCGATGGATATGCAATTTGACAAAAATGGTACGCTTTTTGGTTTAGAATATGGACCTAATTGGTTTGCTCAAAACGATGAAGCCGTTTTATATAAATTGGAATATAATGCAGGAAACCGCAAGCCGGTGGCTGCCGCATCGGCTGATAAAAAAGTAGGTTCCATTCCTTTAAAAGTTAAGTTTTCTTCTGCAGGTTCTCAAGATTATGACAATGATAAAATTTCATATAGCTGGAACTTTGGTAATGGACAAACTAGTAATGTGGCAAATCCGGCCATCACTTTTTCTAAGTCCGGTGTTTATGAAGTTTCCTTACAAGTGAAAGATTCGAAAGGAAATGTAAGCACATCTCAACTGACCGTTCGGGCAGGAAATGAAGTTCCTGTGGTAGATGTGGCCATTGAAGGCAATAAGACTTTTTATTGGAATGATAAACCCGTTAAGTACAAAGTTTCGGTGAGCGATAAGGAAGATGGAAGTTTGGCGAATAAAAAAGTAGCTGAAGAAGATGTCATGGTAAGCGTTAATTTCCTAGACGGATATGACAAAACGGTTATTGCCCAGGGACATCAAGCAAATATCTCTTTTTCTACTGGGAAGAGATTATTGGATTTGTCAGATTGTAAGGCATGTCACGCAGCAGATAAGAAGTCGATCGGTCCTTCTTACTTGGATTTAGGCAAGAAATATAAGGCGAATGCTCAGACTATTGACATGCTTGCAAAGAAAATTATTAACGGTGGTGGGGGTGTTTGGGGAGAACAAGCGATGGCTGCCCACCCTCAAATTTCTTTAGGGGATGCTAAGGAGATCGTGAATTATGTATTAAGTCTATCTGACAAGAAGAAGGCATCTAAGCCGGTAGTCGGCGAATATGTCCCTCAAGATAAAGGAAAGGCTGGCACTTATTTGTTTGCTGCTAGTTACACGGATAAAGGAGCTGGTAAACTAGGTTCTGCGACGGGCCAAAAAGTGGTGGCGCTTCGCAACCCAACGATACAAGCCGTGGATTTTGACCAAGTTTCTAAAGGTTCTAAATTCAAAGTAGAGGGGCTAGGAGAGATTCTGGCGGCTACGGGCGATAAAGGTTTTGCTAAATATAGTGGGATCGATTTGACTGGAATTAAAAATATTTCCTTCATGGGATTGTATATGCAAGGTCAAACGGCTGGGGGAATTCTTGAGTTAAGAACGGGAAGTCCTACGGGTAATTTAGTAGGATCAGCTGAAATTAATGCCTCGAAAAAATTCAACATTCCTGTTAATGTTTTAGGAATTCAAGATTTGTATTTTGTCTTTGTTAATCCAAAAGGCGGCGACGGAGCTATGTTTGGCTTGAAGGATTTCTTGTTTGAAAACTAAAATTTACACGTAATTCTTATCAAAAATGGCCCTTAATTTAGGGCCATTTTTTGTTAATTTAAATTTATCTTTCTGATAATTCGAGCCAGCGAATTTCCTTTTCTTCTAGGGCTTTTTTGATCTCTTCAATTTTAGTGGCCCATTGACTTAATATTTGAAAGTCCTCATGGCCGGCATTCAATTGCTCGATCAATCCTTGTTTACTTTGTTCAAGGTCTTGTATTTCTTTTTCTAAAGTTTCAAATTCCTTTTGTTCTTTGAAACTTAATTTACTCACTTTCGTGGATGAGTTTTCTGTGGAAGGCGCTTTCACGGGGCTGGGTTTGTTGGCCCCCGCATTATTTTCTGATTGGTTTTCCAACGAAATCCGATAATCAGTATAATTTCCATTAAAGAATTTCACTTCCCCTTCTCCTTCCACTAGGATTAATTGGTCCACTAAATTATCCATGAAATAACGATCATGAGAAACTAATAGTAGGCAGCCCTGGAACTCCGATAAAAAATCTTCTAGGAGTTGGAGTGTATCTAAATCAAGGTCATTCGTCGGCTCATCTAAGATTAAAAAGTTAGGATTTTGGACCAAAACCCGCATGAGCTGAAGACGTTTTTTCTCTCCTCCTGAAAGTTTCTCTACAGGCGTGTATTGCTGGGCAGTGGGGAATAAAAATTTACTTAAAAATTGGCTTGGACTTAAAGATTCATTTTTACCATAAGGGATAACCTCCGCTATTTCAGTGATGGTGTCGATGACCCTTTGCTCAGGTTTAAAATCAAAAGGTATTTGAGTATAATATCCAATCACTAATGTTTCGCCTGGATCGATGGTTCCTGCATCTGGTTTCTCTAAGCCGGAGAGGAGTTGGAGAAAGGTGGTTTTCCCTGCCCCATTTTTGCCAACGATCCCAATTCGGTCTTTTTTCTTGAACGTGTATGTAAACTCATTGATGATTTTTCTATCTCCCCACGCTTTTTTAAGTCCGTTGATTTCAATGATTTTATTTCCTAATCGGGACATTTGAATATTGAGTTCCAGCTTACTGTCATCCAGTTTTTTATGAGCCATTTCATCGATTTCAGTAAATGCATCGATGCGGTATTGCGCTTTGGTTCCTCGGGCTCTGGGTTGCTTGCGCATCCATTCAAGTTCCTTCCGGTAAAGGTTTTTTGCCTTGGATATGCTGCTCGCTTCTGATGCTTCTCTTTCTGCTTTCTTTTCTAAAAAATAGGCGTAATTACCCTCGTAGGTATATAAGGCACCCAGGGCAAGCTCAAACATTTTATTGCATATTTTATCTAAAAAATAGCGATCGTGGGAAACCACTAACACGGTCACATTGGGGCCTGAAAGTATGCCTTCTAGCCATTCAATGGTTTCAATGTCCAGGTGGTTAGTTGGCTCATCCAAGATCATAATGTCCGGACTTTCAATCAGTAATTTAGCCAGCGAAAGGCGTTTTTTCTGACCTCCCGAAAGCGTACTAACTTTTTGATCTCCATCAGGAATACCTAACCTCGTGATGATTTGTTTGGCCCTTGCCTCATAATCCCAAGCATTATGCAATTCCATTAAAGCAAAGGAGTCTTCTAACTCCTTAGGGTCGCCTGAAAGCATGGCCTTTTCGTAGGCTTTAATGGCAACAGCTGAGGGTAAATCGTCTGAAAAAAGATAATTTAAGACTTCTTCTTTTTCGGAAAAAATGGGGTTTTGGGGTAAATAGCCAACACGAATGCCTTTCCGGATGGATATTTTTCCATCGTCAGGCGTTTGCATGCCCATTAATGTTTCCATTAATGTCGTTTTACCGGTCCCATTTTTGCCAATTAGGGCAACTTTTTCACCTTTTTGTAGGCCAAAGAACAGACTTTTAAAGATCCATCTTTCTCCGATGTTGCGTGAAATATTTTCCGCCGATAAGTAATTCATACGATTGTGTTAGTTGAATTCAATTAAGAATTCGATTCAAGGGCTTCTTCCCTCATTTTTTTTCTTAGGACT
>CAMDRO010000013.1 GCA_945906795.1 Spirosoma fluviale | reverse complement strand
ATCGGGGTGAGAAATAATCCCAAAGGTTCTCCGTTTCGCTATTTCAGTTTCAATCTGACTCATTCGATATACATTATAAAATCAAGGTGCAAAAATACGCCAAAATCCATTGGATTAAAAATACAAATGAAAGAAGCTGAATGCTTACATTCATTCAAAGTTGTCAGGCCAACTCCATTAAATACTCACAAAATAAAAATTTAGAAACCTTTTTTAAAGGTGCAAAAAAAAAGGCGCAATTTCTTGCGCCTCCTTTTCTAAGATTTCTTGTTCAGATTACTATGCCCTCGACTATATGCGAAGTAAACAATAATACCTAAAGTACCCCATATCAAAAATGAAAGCTTCGTTTCCGTACGCAAACCCCACATTAAATATAAATTACATAGAATTCCAGCGGTAGCCACAAAAGGTAAAAACTTCACTTTGAATGGTCGTTCGATATTAGGCTCGCGAACTCTCAACAACCAAACCGCACCACATATCATCGCAAAAGCTAATAAGGTTCCCGAACTACACATTTCGGAAACTTTGTCGATCGGTGTCAAAGCTGAAACAACAGACACGATAGCACCCACAAAAATAGTCGACTTCCAAGGCGTCTTAAACTTAGGGTGAATAGCCGCAAATAAACCTTTTGGCAATAATCCGTCCTTCGCCATACCTAAGAAGATACGTGTTTGGGATAACATCATCACAAGCATTACTGAAGTTAATCCTGCAGTTGCGGCAATAGTAACAATGTACATCGCGATTGGTAAACCCGCGCCTTCAAAGGCAGAAGCAACCGGTGCTTTTAAATCCAATGTATCATACTTAACCATACCTGTTAATACCAATGAAACTAAAATGTACAACACTGTACAAATTAATAAAGAAGCAATAATAGCGAAGGGAACATCCTTAGTAGGATTAATGGCCTCACCTGCCTGTGTGGACACGGCATCAAAACCAATATAAGCAAAGAAAATAATGGAAGCCGCAGTCACCACTCCGTCAAATCCAAAGTGCGTTGCGCCGGTAGCGTCCACAACTGGATCTGGAATGAATGGATGCCAATTAGCTGTATCCACGTAAAATGCACCCACGACAATAACAAAAATCACCGCCGCAACTTTCATAATTACGATCAAGTTATTGGTACTTGCCGCTTCTTTAATTCCTTTGACTAGAACCCACGTAACCAACCATACGATAATAAAAGCAGGTAAATTAAAGGCAAAAGTAAATTCTGGAACCGCCTGACCCGCTGCACGTAGTTTTTCAACTTTTTCAGCCGCAGTCACGGGATCATTGGTCAAATAAAGAGGCAAGTTTATATTGAAAAGATGTAAAAGTTTTTCAAAATATCCACTCCAAGCAACGGCTACCGTTGTGGCGCCCATCATGTATTCTAAAATTAAATTCCAACCAATGAACCAGGCAAAAAATTCACCCACCGTACCATAAGAATAGGCATACGCACTTCCTTCAACAGGTAAAATGGATGCAAATTCAGCATAACAAAGTGCGGCAAATGTACAAGCAGTACCCGCCATAATAAAGGCTAAAGCTAAAGCTGGACCCGCCCAATCATGTGCTGCAATACCTGTCAAAGTGAAAATTCCTCCGCCAATAACAGCTCCAATTCCCAAAGATGTTAACGCCCATCTACCAAGCACACGCTTGAGTTGGCTGTTCTTCACATCCGCAGCATAGGCCTCTAAAGGCTTTTTTCTCCAAATACTATTGTTCATAGGTTTTAAATTAGGTTGATGTAAATACTGGCAATCCTTTCAGATTGCCAGTATCATTTATTTTTTAGTTTTAGATGAGGTCCCAAGGTCTATCACAATAGGAGCTGCTACAAAAATAGAAGAATATGCTCCAAATACAACACCGATAAACATCGCGAATGAGAATCCTCTTAATACATCGCCACCAAATATCAATAACACAGTAACCACTAAAAACACGGTGGTCGCAGTCATTACCGTACGTGACATGGTATGGTTGATGGATTCATTAATGGTTTTGATCATTAATGCCTTATTCCCTAAATCAGGATTCACTCCAATTTCCTCACGAATACGGTCAAATACAACCACTGTATCGTTAATTGAATAACCAATAACCGTCAAAATTGCCGCGATAAATACTTGGTCTATCTCCAATTCAAATCCAAATAAACGGGCTATTCCCACCATACCTAATACAACTAATGCATCATGCACCAAGGCCACAATGCCACCTAATGAATATTGCCATTTGCGGAAACGAATCAATATATAAATAAAGATCGCTACCAACGCATATAAAATAGAAAGGAAAGATTGCGTTAAAATATCATCCGCTACGGTCGCACCTACTTTTGCCTCCGATACAATCACCGGAGAATTAGCTGCGAAATCTTTTAAGCCAGTTTCCAAAGCAGTTCTAACGGTATTGTTGGCCGTGATCGATTCATCCTCCACTAAATACGAAGTAGTCACTTTCAATTTACTAGCCCCATTAAAGGTCTTTACCTCCACTCCTTTTCCACCAAAATTATCCGATAAGGCTTCTTTAACTTTACCTGCGTCAACAGGCTGAGCAAATTCAACCACATAAGAACGTCCACCTTTAAAGTCCACGCCTAAATTAAATCCTCCTTGCATGAATAACACAATAGCACCTAAGGCAATTAATCCCCAAGAGAACCAATATGAATATTTACGTTTGCCAATAAAGTCGAAATTCATTCCTTTGAATAAATCACGCGATATAAATGTTTCAAACGTCATATTCTTCTCTCTACCGGCTTTAATCGCACGGTTAGCCATCCATAAAATCAAGATATGAGAAATATAAACCGCCGTAAATACCGAAGTAATCAAACCGATACAAAGCGTTACTCCAAAACCTTTAACAGATCCGGAACCGAATATAATCAAGATCACCCCGATCAAAACCGTGGTAATGTTACCATCCAAAATCGCACTTAATGCTTTCTCGTAACCGACATTAATCGCATCCAGTAAACCTTTTCCTTTGTGCAATTCTTCACGAATACGCTCATTAATCAATACGTTGGCATCCACAGCCATACCCAAGGTTAACACAATACCGGCGATACCTGGTAAAGTCAACGCTGCTTGGATTTGTACCAACACACCCGCAATGAAAAATACGTTAAAGAATAAGGCCAAATTAGCCATCCAACCTGGATTTCCATAATATCCAATCATGAATACGATCACTAATAGCAAGCCTAAAAGCATCGACATATACCCTTGGTTAATGGACTCAACTCCTAAAGAAGGACCAATAAAAGCATCCTCAACAATACGAGTAGGTGCCGGTAACTTACCCGCTTTCAACACATTAGCTAAATCCTTAGCCTCTTCCACCGTAAAACTACCTGAGATCGAAGAACGTCCACCTGGAATTTCTCCATTAATTACCGGTGCTGAATACACGTAGCCATCTAAAACAATGGCAATTCTGCGACCTACATTCGCACCCGTTAAATTTTTCCAAATTCTAGCTCCTGTACCATTCATCGACATCGTCACTTCAGCACGACCCGTTTGATCAAAATCTTGAGCAGCATCCGTAATCACATCTCCTTCTAATGGGGCCGATTGGCCTTCCGCCTTTTTCAAAGCTTCTAAGGTTAATATCTCATCTCCATTTGTTGCCGGAATTCCTTTCGCAGCCCAAGCAAATGTCAGGTTAGCTGGAAAAAATCCGCGTACATCAGCACGACGAAATAACGCATTTACTCGAGCCGTATCTTTGCGATAAACACCAATTCCATTGCCCATAGGCAAAAATAATTTGGTCAACGCACTTCCAGCACTGGTATCTGTCTTTGCTTTTCCTGAATCCTTAACCGCAGGCTTAGATAATTGGGAAGCCAAAGCATTGCTTGACGTGTCTTTAACAGATGGAGTGGCAGCCGATGAAGCTACCGCAGGTTGCTTAGACTCCTGATCCAATAATGCGCCTAAAGCATTTAATCCAGATCCATATTCATTCACTTCATAACATTCAATAAATTCCAATTTCGCTGCACCCGATAATAATTTACGTGCACGCTCTGGATTATCCACACCTGGTAATTCTACTTGGATTCTGTTCGAACCAGGAAGTCTTTGAATGTTTGGATTAGCTACACCAAACTTATCGATACGCGCTTGAATAATTTTGTAAACTCGGTCAACAGCTCCGTCAATTTCCGCGTCAATCACCTTTTTAACTTCTGAGTCAGAAGATGAAGAACTGATTTTTCCTCGGTTAACCGAATTAGCAAAAACAGATGCTAATGTTTGATTCGGTGCAACTTTGGCAAAGGCATCATAAAATAAATCATTAAATGAATTGGATGAATTTGCTTGAGCTGCATTTGCTTCAGCCAAAGCCTTCTCAAAATTTGGATCGTTACTTTTTCCAGAAAGAGCACGAAGAATTTCAACAGGTGAAACCTCTAGTACCGCGTGTAAACCACCTTCTAAGTCCAAACCTTTGTGAAGGGCATATTGGGTAACTTCTTGGAATGTATACCCGATATATACAGGTTGCTTCCATAAAGAATCAATAAAATGAAGTCTTTTTGCCGGGTCAAATTTCCCGTCTTTCGAGGTAGCATAAGTATTTGCTTGATCTCTTAATTGGCCCGCTTTCCATGTAAAAGAAAGGAAGAAAATACATAAAGCTGAAACAATGGTAGACAGCCAAATAATAGCACTTTTGTAACGCATGATATAAAGATTAAAAATTTGTAAATTAAAAATTGAATAAACCTCTTAAAATAAGGTCGATCAGGGTGCCAGAGTGGCTATAAATTGAGTTAATAAAATTCGCATAAATTGCGTACGGCGTATGAGCGCAGGCAGTTTAAAATCATTGAGCGGTTGTATACTGAAAAATTCTATCGGCGAAATAAAATTCCAATCAGAAGGAAAATCAAACTGAAGGTTTGCCGCAGCTTGATACACATGCTGAACGGCATAGACTTGGCTTTGCTTCGAATCAGCGGATCTTTTTGAATGTACGTTTTTTTCTGTCTTGCTATCACTCCTATCAACCGAGGTTAAGGAAATCGGTTTTGCCACGAGCCAAAAAAGCACGGGGATGAACAGGATTAATTGAAATATTTTGACTTTATTTTGCATACTAAGAAGCAAAAATAGGACATTTTTTTTAGAATTCAATTTCTAATGTTCGTAAGATTATAATTCGTAAATTTGTAGCTACAAAAATGGCAACATGTTCGAATATCAAGCACCTGAGCATATTCAGCACTTTATACAAGAAGCCTTGAAAGAGGATTTAGGGGATGGAGATCATACTTCATTAGCGACTGTGCCTGCCTCCGCCACGGGTTCGGCCAACTTATTAGTCAAAGATACAGGGGTGCTGGCCGGTGTGGAATTAGCCAAAGCCATTTTCCATGCGGTTGACCCCAACTTAGAGCTGACACTTTTCAAACAAGATGGTGACTGGGTCGAACCCGGGATGATTGTATTGGAAGTGGGCGGCATTTCTCAATCCATCCTAAAAGCGGAGCGTTTAGTCTTAAACTGCATGCAACGCATGTCTGGAATTGCTACTTATACAAGGTCATTGGTACAAATTATACAGGGCACCAAAGCTAAATTACTCGATACGAGAAAAACAACGCCCAATTTCCGTTTAGCAGAAAAATGGGCCTGTAAAATAGGGGGTGCAACGAACCATCGATATGGCTTATTTGACATGATATTAATTAAAGACAATCATGTAGACTTTGCCGGTGGTATAGCAGCGGCTTTAGAAAAAGCATTCGCCTACAACCTCTCGCGCTCAAAAACATTAGCCGTCGAAATCGAAGTAAGAAACGAAAAGGAATTAGAGGAGGTATTGAAAATCGGCGGGGTCCAACGAATTATGTTGGACAATTTCAGTCCTGAAAAACTCAGAGATGCCATCCGAAAAATTGACGGTCGGTTCATCACCGAGGCATCGGGAGGAATTAATGAAACGACCGTCCGTGCCTATGCCGACACAGGGGTTGATTTTATTTCAGTAGGTGCATTAACACATCATATTAAAAGTTTAGACTTAAGTTTGAAAGCAAAATGAATTTAATTGACGAAGCAAATCAAGTGGGCTATATCGCACGTTCAACCCCAAAAGGTCCTGAACTTATCGAAGCGATTAAAGCTTTAAAAAGGGAGAAAAATGCGGTCATTCTAGCTCATTACTACGTGGATGGTGAAATTCAAGAGCTGGCTGATTACGTAGGTGATTCATTGGGCCTTTCTCAAGCCGCAGAAAATACAGAAGCTGATTTAATTATATTTTGTGGCGTTCACTTTATGGGCGAAACGGCTAAAATACTGAACCCATCAAAAAAAGTCATTGTACCCGATTTCAATGCCGGTTGCTCTTTAGCGGACTCCGTTCCAGTGGATGAATTTGCCGCATTAAAAGCAGCGAATCCAAATGCAGTAGTCGTTTCCTACATCAATTGCTCAGCTGATATCAAAGCGATGACGGATATCATTTGCACTTCGTCAAATGCCGTCCAAATCGTGGAATCTATTCCTGCAGAAAAAGAAATAATCTTTGCCCCTGACGCTAATTTAGGTCGATATGTGGCACATAAAACGGGTCGTGATTTAATTCTTTGGGAGGGGGCTTGCATGGTGCACATCGATATTTCACTAGAAAAATTATCCAAATTAAAGAAAGAATTTCCAGGTGCTTTGCTGATCGCTCACCCGGAATGCAAGGAAGTTATTTTAAAAGAAGCCGATTATGTAGGATCGACGACGGCCTTGTTGAAGTTCGTGGAAACCTCCCCTAATTCCACTTTTATTGTGGCAACCGAAGCAGGAATACTGCATAAAATGAAACAAGCGGTTCCGTTTAAACACTTGATTCCTGCACCGGCTAATGAGCAAAATACCTGTGCATGTGCTGAATGTCCCTATATGAAAATGAACACGTTGGAAAAATTATACAATGCACTTTATTATGAGTTGCCTGAAATTCACTTGACGGAAAAAGTGCGAGTTCCAGCTTATAAAGCATTGAAGGCGATGCTGGAGTTATCAAAATAGGTAAGAGGTAAAATTAGGGTAAGAGGTAATAGGTAAAAATAGGTATTAGGTAACAGGGATTAGGTAAAAGTTAGTTTTGGGTAAGCACCAAACTTCTTTTTCATTCAGCTTTTAAATCTTTAAAATCCCACCAATTAATTTTCAACTAATACCTATTACATAAAAATACCTAATTTTTTAGGCTAATTCGAAAATCACTTCAATCTCCACGGGGATGTTGCCGGGGAGGGTACCCATGCCAACTGCCGAGCGCACACCAATTCCATTTTCTTCCCCCCATACTTTAGCAAATAACTCGGAGCAACCATTGATCACGTAAGGATGGCGTTCAAAATCGGCCGTACAATTGACCATACCCAACACTTTGATTACCCGCTTGATTTTATTTAAACTACCAATTTGGGATTTTAAGGTGGACAATATCGTCAGACCCACTTGTTGGGCCGCCAACTTCCCTTCCTCCATGTCCATCGCATCGCCCACTCGGCCCACGATCAAAGAACCATCCAAAAGTACAGGTCCATGTCCTGAAACATAATAGAAATGATCCACTTTTAATCCAGGTTTATACACGCCCATCGGCTTGGGTGCCGGGGGTAAATCCAATCCTAATGCCTTAAAATTTTCTTCTGGTGTTCCCATAAACTCATTTTTATTTTCCATACAATTGTCTAATAATTTCTGAAATCAAACCGGTCCAACCCGTTTGGTGATTCGCCCCTAATCCCTTCCCTGTGTCACCGTCAAAGTACTCAAAGAACAAATGGTTATCCTTGAAATTTGGATCAGATTGCATTTTTTCATATTCCCCATACATCGGAATTTTACCTTCCTTCCCTAGCGTAAACATCGCTAATAAACGTTTTGAGACACCTGATGCGGCATCTTTTATATTCATCATTTGGCCCGAATTCGTTGGATATTCCACCTCATAATCGCTTCCATAATAATCCGAAAACTTGGACAAAGAATCCAAAATTAAATAATTCATCGGAAACCAAATGGGACCACGCCAATTTGAATTTCCGCCAAACATATCTCCCGTAGATTCTGCCGGAGTATAATCAACTTGCATAGAACCTCCGTCAAAAGCAAACTTATATGGATGCTCCTGATGGTATTTTGACAAAGACCTAATTCCGAAATCCGACAAAAACTCCGATTCGTCAAACATCCGCTTCAAAATCATTTTCATCCGATGCCCTCTCAAGATAGAAAGCAAGCGACTTTCACCTTTTCCTGGTTCATACCAACGAGAAATCAAGGAGGCTAAATCGGGGCGATTGCTTAAAACCCATTCCACCCGACGTTTAAATGCAGGTAATTTATCCAACATATCAGAAGTCAACACTTCGACCGCAAACAATGGAATTAAACCCACCATCGATCGAACTTTTAAAAGCATCGCGCTTCCATCCTCTTGATGCAACATATCGTAATAAAACTGATCATCCTCATCCCATAAATTCAACTTCTCGCCACCGATTGATTGCATAGCCCCAGCGATGTGAAGAAAATGTTCAAAAAACTTAGAAGCCATATCTTGGTACACCGGATTTTCAATGGCTATTTCACAAGCAATCCGCAACATATTTAAACTATACATCGCCATCCACCCCGTTCCATCCGCTTGCTCTAAATGCCCGCCCGTCGGCAAAGTAGACGACCGGTCAAAAACTCCAATATTATCCATTCCCAAAAACCCTCCCCCAAAAATATTATCACCCCCCGCATCTTTTAAGTTGACCCACCAAGTAAAATTCAACAACAGTTTATGAAAAATGCGCTCCAGAAAAACGATATCGCCCTTTCCACCATTCATTTCCTTGTCTATTTCATACACCTTCCAAGTAGCCCACGCATGTACCGGCGGATTCACATCCGAAAACGACCATTCATAAGCCGGAATTTGGCCATTTGGATGCATGTAGTATTCGCGCAGGATAACGGCCAACTGCCTTTTGGCAAAATCAGGGTCAAGTCTTGCCAAAGGAATGGTATGAAATGCTAAATCCCAAGCCGCAAACCACGGGTATTCCCACTTGTCAGGCATAGACAAAATATTTGCCGTATATAAATGCCGCCATGAATTATTTCGCCCAAACTTCCGGTTGGCATCTGGCCTCGGCATCGCAGGATCTCCCTTAATCCACTCAAAAACATTGTAGTAATACCACTGCTTCGTCCATAACATACCCGCATAGGATTGTCTTTGCAACAACTTTAAGGCAGGTTCGTCGACCCCTTTTTGAATCGAATCGTAAAATTCGTCTGCCTCCTTAATTCTGGTCTCAAAAATATCATCAAAGTCCTCAAAAGGGGTTTTTAGGGTGTGATCTACTAATCTCAACCTGAAAACTTTCTTCCCCCCGGCAGGAATTTTCGAGGTATATCGAGCCGCGGCTTTGGTCCCTATATGATTTTGATTGATTGATTTTTTACTTTTATTGACAATATAATCATTGATACCATCCTTGGTAAAATGCGATAAATTAGGGGACTGATGTAGGCGCTCAAAATTCGTTTCATTATCACAAAATAAAAACTCATCCGCTTCCTCCGCATATAATTTAAACCGGCCCACCACTCGGTGATCCACCTCAATAAATGAATTCCCCACCCCTGTTAAAAGGGGTTTGTATTTGTAATTTTCATATCCCCAACACCAAGTATTTCGATACCAAATAGTGGGCAAAACTGTAATGGGCGCGTCTACTTTTGACCTATTTTCAACCGTCACTTTAATCAAAATATCTTGCTCATCCCCCTTGGCATATTCCATAGAAATGTCAAAATATTCATTCTTGTCAAAAATACCTGTGTCTAAAAGCTCATATTCAGGTTCTAATCGGCTCCGCTTTTTGCTCTCCTCAATTAATTTATCATAAGGAAAAGTTTGTTGGGGATACTTGTACAACATTTTTTGATAGGAATGTGTGGGCGTGGCATCTTGGTAATAATACAATTCTTTGACATCTTCGCCATGATTTGATTCCGCTCCCGTCAAACCAAAAAAACGCTCCTTGATAATATGATCCCGATGATTCCAAAATGAAAAAGCAAAACACACATGCTGCTTATTATCTGAAATACCTCCAATTCCCTCTTCACCCCAGCGATACGCCTTCGAACGTGCCATGTCATGTGTAATACTTCCCCAAGCATCTCCATGCGCACTATAATCCTCACGAACAGTTCCCCACTGACGTTCCGTAAGATATGGGCCCCACTTTTTCCAACCTTTATTATCGTTTCTTAATGAAAGTCGCGCGCGCTCGGCTCCAATTTCCGACATATGAATTTGATTAATAAATTGATCTATATATGCTAGATACAAATATATTGAATTTGTCCAAATATGAACATGAAGGCCTTTTTAATTACACAGATTCCCAAAATTTTGCTAATTTTACCCAGATGCCATAAATTGCATTTAGGAATAAATCTCCTAAATCAATAATTGCTTTTAAAACCCCTATCTATTATTCAACAAACTCAATCTCAGACCAACAGATAAACCCATTCATCAAATGAAAAAACTAATTCTATTCATCAGCTTCATTTCATTGTTCGCATGCCAAAAAGAGAAAAGCACGGCGCAGAAAAACCCACAACTTGATCAAATTATTTCGGATTATTATGAGGACCAATTAAAATTAAGTCCTATTTCAGCGACATTTAATGGGGATAATCGCTACAATGATTTATTAAACATTGATTTTACCGACAGCCACCGAGCTTTAGTTAAAAGCACGTTAGAAAAGTATCAAAAATCCTTACAATCCATCGATCGGGAGAATTTAAATACGAATGACCAACTAACCTATGATTTAATTATAAGAGATCTTGATTTAGGCTTAGAAGGTTTGACCTTTCCTGAAAATTTGATTCCTCTAAATCAGTTCTATGGCTTTCATTTAACTTTCGCCCAGTTGGGAAGTGGCTCTGTCATCCAACCCTTTGCGACCGTCAAAGATTATGAAAACTGGTCCAAAAGAATGGTAAAAGGGGCAGCCTATTTAGATAGTTCCCTCGTTTATTTTAGAAAAGGAATGGCCGCGGGACATGTTTTGCCTAAAGCATTGATTGTGAAAATCATTCCTCAATTAGATGCCTTCCATGTGAAAGACATGAAAGAAAGTACATTTTATGGTCCATTAAAAATGTTACCCAAAAATTTTAACGAGGAAGACAAAAAAAGAATTACTGCATTGTATGAAAAAAATATTCAGGAAATTGTATTACCCGCCTACAGCCGATTAGCCACTTTCATGAAGGAAGAATATTTGCCAAAGGGAAGACTAAGTTCAGGAATCAGTGACATCCCCAATGGCAAAGCGTATTATCAATATTTAATTCGCACGATGACAACTACGGATAAATCGGCTGATGAAATTTATCAGATAGGACTATCTGAGGTCAAGCGAATTAAAACAGAAATGGAGAAAACAAAAGATGCGGTAGGTTTCAAAGGTGATTTAAAAGCATTTTTTGAATACATGCGAACGGATCCTAAGTTCACCCCATTTAAAAATCCAGCCGAAGTGCTTGCTGCCTTTGAAGCCATTCACAAAAAAATGGAACCTTCTTTAAAAACGATGTTTGGCCGAGTTCCTAAATCGCCCTTTGAAATTCGCCAGACTGAGGCATTTAGAGCTGCCTCAGCCTCAGCTGAATATTTTGCGGGTTCTGAAGATGGAAAAAGACCTGGTATCTTTTATGTTCCCATCACGGACGCAAAGAAGTTTAATTTGACAAGTGGCATGGAAAGTCTTTTCTTACATGAAGCCATCCCAGGACATCATTACCAAATTAGTTTGCAACAAGAAAATGGAGATTTGCCTAAATTTAGGCGTTTTGGTGGAAATTCAGCCTATGCAGAAGGATGGGCTTTATACACCGAAAGTTTAGGTAAAGAATTAGGTCTCTATACCGATCCATACCAATATATGGGAGCTTTAGGTGATGAGATGCATCGTGCCATCCGACTGGTCGTTGATGCAGGAATGCATTCCAAAAACATGACCCGCGAAGAAGCCATCAAATTCATGATGGATAATGAGCCACTTAGTGAAGAAGGTACAATCGCTGAAATAGAAAGATATATGGCAATTCCAGCACAAGCCTTAAGTTATAAAATAGGTGCTCTTAAAATCAAAGAAATCAGAGAACGCCTGAATAAGCAATTAGGTGATAAATTTAAGCTCTCTGACTTCCATGACGAATTACTAAAAGATGGAAATATGCCCTTAGAAGTTTTAGAAAAGAAAATGGATCAATGGGCCAAAGGCTTGTAAAAATAAGATTCAAGGTATCGTTTCACCATAAAAAATAACGCTTGAAACTCAGCACTGATTTTCCAATTCCCATCGCAAACTATAAGCTTAGGCCCAACAGTCGGGTATTGTGTATGGGTTCTTGTTTTGCGGAAAATATAGGGAAAAGGCTAGATGATTTGCCATTGGAATTGCTTAATCAGCCTTTTGGAACTCAATTTAATCCCGATCGTATCTTAAAATCGTTGGAGTTTGAAACGCTCAAAATGACCGATTTATACGCCGAAGGAGATTATTTTTTACATCCAGATTTTCATTCCAATTTCATTAGCCAAAATCCAGACGTTTTAAAGGAGGAGATTCTTGTCAAGCAAAATGAAACCCAGGCATTTTTGAATCAAGCAGATACGCTATTATTGACCTTCGGTACTGCCTATTTTTATCACGACAATATTCTTAACAGACCGATCGCCAATTGCCATAAACAAGCGAGTCAGCGATTTAGTAAACACATGAATCAGGTTTCTGAAATCACAGAAGCTTATCGTGCATTTATCAAGAGCCATCCTAAAATACACCTCATCTTGACCGTGTCACCAGTCAGGCATACACGTGATGGCATGATGGAAAATTCCGTTTCGAAAGCATTATTGCGGTTAGCAGCTCATGAAATAACGCAAGAATTTCCAGGCCAAGTTACCTATTTCCCTGCTTTTGAGATCATGATGGACGAATTGAGGGATTACCGTTTTTATGAAAAAGATTTAATTCATCCCAATGAAATTGCCGTGGATTATATTTGGCAAAAATTTAAAGAGACTTATTTCTCCAGCGAATTAGTAGCGGTAGATCTTGCTTGGGAACGTATACGGTCAACCTTAGTACACCGACCGCATCCAACAAAAAAAAATCTGCAAATAGCTACCTTAGAAAAATTAAAAGGGGAGCTGCCAACCCTATTTCCGAATCTCGATTATTCGAAATTAGCCAGAAAATTAGCAACTGAAATTTTATCATTAAAGGCATCATTGGGCTTATAATAAACTTAAAAACCTGTATATTTGAAGTTTGAATATTAAAATCGAACATGGGAGAATTAAGTGTAAGTAAAGAACTAATTATAGGCGCTTTAAGTACTGTCCAAGAACCTGACTTGAAAAAAGATTTGGTCACCTTGGGAATGATTAAGGATGTCGAGTTGGGAGTTGGCGAAGTTCGATTTACCGTGGTTTTAACCACGCCTGCATGTCCTTTAAAAGAAAAAATTCGTAAAGATTGTGAGGATGCCATACATAATTTGGTCCATCCTGATTTAAAAGTCGTGATTAAAATGACCGCTGAAGTAACTAGTTTATCGGCAGCTGACCCTTTAATTCCTGGTGTTAAAAATGTGATTGCCATTGCCTCTGGAAAAGGGGGAGTGGGTAAATCGACGGTGACGGCCAACTTAGCCATGGCGCTTAAAAATCTCGGGGCTAAAGTAGGTATTTTGGATGCGGATATTTCGGGACCCTCTATTCCCGTGATGTTTGGGGCGGAAGATTTGCAGCCCTTAGTCGAAGAAATCAATGGCAAGAATCGCATTCAACCCATCATGCAATATGGCATAAAAATGATTTCTATGGGGTTTTTAGCTCCTTCAGACAGCCCTGTGCCTTGGCGTGGTCCTATGATGACGCAAGCGTTGCGCCAGTTTTTTGGAGATACCAATTGGGGTGAATTGGATTATTTGTTGATCGATCTTCCACCAGGAACCTCAGATATACATTTAACTTTGGTCCAATTGATCAAATTAACAGGGGCTGTAATCGTCACTACCCCTCAAAAAGTAGCCTTATCAGATGCCACCAAAGGTTTACAATTTTTTAACCAAGCGGGAATTAATGTTCCATTGTTGGGTTTAGTCGAAAATATGGCTTATTTTACACCGGCTGAATTGCCTGAAAACAAATATTATTTGTTTGGCAAAGACGGAGGTAAAATGCTAGCAGAAAAATATAAAGTACCATTTTTGGGTGAAGTCCCATTGATACAAGCCATCCGTGAAGCGGGCGATGAGGGGAAACCTATTGCCTCCACGGACGGGCTCAGCGCAGATACATTTATTCAAATTGCTACAAATTTAGCCCAACAAATTGCGATTAGTAACGCACAATCAAACGCTTAACCTATGGAAAATCATCCACTTTATGCTCGAATTCAATCAGCACTTGACAGCATTCGCCCTTACTTAATTGCAGATGGGGGCAATGTGGAAATCGTGGGCATTTCGGAAGAAAATGAGCTCACATTGTCTTTAGTTGGCAATTGTAAATCTTGCAATATGTCGGCCATGACTTTCAGAGCCGGTGTGGAGGAAGCTATAAAAAAGGAAGTCCCCGAGGTCAAGTCGGTGGAAGAAATCAGCCAAATTACCCCCCATTAATTTATGATGCGTATTGGAATTTTATTTGGTGGTCAAGCAAGAGAACGTGAAATTAGTTTTGCCGGCGGAAAGACGGCTATGGCACATATCAACAAAGCACTATTCAAACCCGTACCTATATTTGTTGACAGTTTGGGTCATTTTATTTTGATCCAAGAATCGCTTATTTTTGAAGATTCGATCCGTGATTTTTTCCCTCCCAAAGCCTATCAAACAGCTCCTTTTTCAGTTTATATTGAATCATTAGCATACGAAAATCCAGGCGCTTACGCCCAAATTATCCAGGAGATTGGAGTTCAAATTTTTCCTGAAAACTTTAAGGATCATTTCGATTTTGCCTTTATTGCCATGCATGGCCCCGGTGCAGAAGATGGAAGCATTCAAGGATTATTAGAATGGTATGACATCCCCTATTCCGGACCAGGTTTATTAGGGTCAGCGATCGGCATTGATAAGTCCAAACAAAATGAATGGCTACAAAAAAGCGTAGGACTTGATAAAAAATTCTTTACTTTGAAGAGGGACGACTACGAAAAATATGGCCGAGAAACATTATTTGAACAAGTAAAAAAAGAAATTGGAGTGCCATTTGTGGCCAAAGCTCCTCATCAAGGATCGTCGATTGGTTTGGCTTTTGTCAAAAAAGATTCCTTAGAAGATTTTGACCACGCAATTAAAAAGTGCTTGTTCGTCTCCGAGATTTACCGGGAAGATTGGCTTATACTAACCGAGGGGGATCAAATAGATTTGCTTCAAAAAATGGTCAATTTAGATGAGGGAATTGGCTTTCCAGTTATTTTCCAACATCAAATATTCTTACATCCAACCGATCTTTTAACTGAATTAAAATCCTATTTTTTACAAGGGGTAACCAAAGCTGTTATTCATTCCATTCATTCGGAAGATTCCATTTTATTAGAATCGTTTGTGCTTGGAGCGGAATTTAGTTGCGGAGTCATTCAGACGCCCGATGGAGAATCGGTCGCGCTACCGCCGACCGAAATTATTATCGACGAATCCGTGGAAGTTTTCGATTTTAATGCCAAATACAATTCTAAGGCAACCCGAAAAAGAATTCCAATGGATGCTAGTTTAGCTCATTTGAAAATCATACAAGAGCAAGTTAAAAAAGCATTTGACGACTTGGGTTTTGGGGTTTGCACCCGAATAGATGGGTTTTTAAGCCCGGAAGGATTGGTCATATTGCATGATCCCAACACCATTCCTGGCATGTCGCAAAGCTCACTGATTTTTAAACAAACGGCTGAAATAGGATTAACGGTTACAGATACGATTACTTATTTCATTAGGCAATCGATTCGCGAACGGATGACGACTGGTAAAAACTACCATGCCCTTAGAAAATTATTAAACCTATTAGATAGCGAGATCAAAGATTTGTTGGCTTTAAAATCTAGCCAGACACCTGTCCAATTAGAAGTTTCAGGAAATTCGGACGAAAGTTTTGAAGAAAGTTTTCAAAAAACAAAATTGGAATTGATTAAAATAGCCTCGGCGGGCAACATTGCTTTTCAAGTGACTACGCCTATGGAGGTCGAAGAAGGTGAGATTTTGATGCCATTACATGTTTCCCATCTAAGTAAAGATTCAGGAAAAGAAATGCTCGAGACGATACATCGGGGGATACACCCCCTCATCGCCCTCACTAGGGAAGCCGCCAAAGACATCACTTATTTTTTTACCAACGTATAATCGCATGGAATTAAATCCACTTCAATATCCCATTGGAAAATTTGTAGCCCCCGCTATCATCACAGCTGAAATCAGAAAAAACTGGATTAAGACGATCGATGAATTTCCTGATTTATTAGCGATTGTCGCATCAAAACTTTCCGAAACTACCTTAAAAAAAACCTATCGGCCAGGGAGTTGGACCGCTCGCCAAGTGATTCATCACATGTTTGATAGCCATATGAATTGCTACATACGATTCAAAAAAGCCTTAAATGAGGAGAACCCAACGATCATGCCCTATTCAGAAAATGACTGGGCACATATGCCGGATGGCGACGAAGCTCCCATTGAATGGTCCATCACGGGCGTCAAATCGGTGCATCAGCGCTGGGTTTATTTAATGAATACCCTACAAGAAACGGATTGGTCTAAAACCTATTTTCATCCCGAAAGAGATATCACATATCCTTTAGACCGCGTATTGGGTATTTATGCGTGGCATTGCACCCATCACTTAAAGCATATTGAGTCCGTTTTATAGCCTTCAATCCTGACGATAAACAGGCAAAAAAAGCATTTGGCGAATTAAGAGGTTTTTACTTTATGCTTATTCCAAGGAGCTGTCGTATTTCGAGCCATATCGATGGCGAGCGCAATCATTAGCAGGGTAAATAGGATAAAAATCCAACGAAAAATAAGGTTATTTTTTTGCATAATGTTAATTGATCTTATTGACAATGGCGCTTCCTTGACTAATTTCATCCCATGAATTGGCCTTTGGCCAGTGCAAATGAACACATGAAGAGGTTTCCATCTGTATCATTTCTCCAGAAAAATAGGAGGCTGCATATGAGATTGAAGGATTGTGGGCTACTAAATATATAACTGAATGATCGCTAGTCCCTATTTTTTCTACATATTCAGGACCCGTAGCGTGATACCAATAATCGTCCCGTGATTCACCCAAATTAGCCGTATTTTCCATCAATATTGCCGCTGTTTCTTTTGTTCGATTCGTAAAGGAAATATACCAAAAACCTACAGGGAAATTACTTTTCAAAAAAATCTCTCTTAACTCTTGTGCTTCTTCTATTCCCCTAATAGACAAATTACGTCCTTCATCCGGGAGCATATAGGGTCCGGCGTGCGCATGGCGAATTAAAAATAGATCTTTCATTAATTAAAATCTGCTTGTGTGAGCAATGGAAACTCTCCTGCTGCGTGTCTTTCCCCCATCATAATATAATGAGCTGCTCCTTCACTTAATCGACTTATTTGATCCTCAGAAAGTGTTTTAACTACCTTAGCAGGCATGCCTAGCACCAAAGAAAAATCAGGTATGATCATCCCTTCAGTAACAAGCGCATGCGCGCCAATTAAACAAAATCGGCCAATTTGGGCTCGGTTTAATACCGTAGCATGCATCCCAATGAGGGAACCCTCGCCCACGGTAGCGCCATGAACAATTGCCGAATGTCCAATGGTGACCCCAGGGCCAATAATCGTTTTATCCCCCTCATCTGCATGTAAAACTGCATTGTCTTGAACATTACAGCCCTCACCTAAAATTATTTCTTCCACATCCGCACGAATAACAGCTCCGTGCCAAACAGAAACATCTTTTGAAATACGAACTCGGCCCATCACTGAGGCCGTAGGTGCGATAAATATTGCCATGGTAAAATAATTATTTTCAAATATACCATGCTTCATGATTTATCCATTAATTTAAGACCTAAATGAAAGAACTTTTAAAATTTACACCTTGGAAAAATACCGATACGCTCGTTTCTTTAGGTTGTGGATCGGGTTGGTGGGAAATAAATTGTGTTATTCATCAGCCCGCTGGCCAATTAATTTTAGTCGATCAAGACTTTCAAATACTTAAAAGTGAGGAAGTTGGCGAATCAATCGTATATTTTGAAAATACGGTACACGCAAAAAACAAAACTGCCATTTTAATTAAAAATGAAGACGTTTCTTCGTTAACATTAGAAAGCGAAATGGCCGATTGGATATTGATTTTCAATGCATTACATGAATTTAACCAGATCAGTTTAGTCCTAAAAGAGGCATTTCGAATCTTAAAAAAAGGGGGACAATTGTTTATAGAAGAGGAAGTATCCATATCAGCTCCCCTACTACATGAAGGTTGTGGAAAAAAATTATTCTTTACTGAGGAGTTGATTAACCTCTTGGTCACATCTGGTTTTGAAATGGTAGATAAAAAGCAAAAAGATGCAAAAGCTATTTATTTATTATTCAAAAAATGAAAATATAGCTTTAGCTTAATTTAAATCATTTTCGCAAATTTGCATTTGAATCAATTTCATTATGTCGACCAACAACCGTCCATTTATTATTGGGATTACCGGAGGAAGTGCCTCAGGAAAGACCCTTTTTTTAACTCGACTCATGGAGCAATTCGATACGGATGACATCTGCTTATTGTCTCAGGACAATTACTATCGACCCAAGGAGCATCAAACCAAAGACGAAAATGGGATTGAAAACTTCGACTTACCCGGGGCCATTGACGATGTGGCTTTTGCGGCTGATGTGGAAAAATTAAGGTCAGGCGAACTAGTTACTCGGGAGGAATACACCTTCAACAATTCAGATAAAATTCCTAATTTATTACATTTCTATCCGAAAAAAATATTGGTCGTTGAGGGGATTTTTGTATTTCATTTTCCGGAAGTTGCCAAGCTTTTAGATCTAAAAATATTTATTGACGCCCAAGACAATATTAAATTAAAGCGCCGCATCAAACGTGATAATGAAGAAAGAGGCTACGATTTACAGGACGTCATGTACCGCTGGAAATACCATGTAAAACCTACCTATGAAGAATTTATCAGGCCACATAAACAGTTTTGCGATATCGTAATTCCCAACAACCATCACTTTGAAAAAGGCTTACAAGTCATTGTATCCTACCTGAAAATTCATGTTTAAAAGGCACTACCTACACTTATTTTTTTCCTGATTCGACTGAGCTCGGAGGCGGGAATATGCAGAAAAGACGCCAACTGATTTTCGGGCAATTGAGCGGCGATCAACGCGAAATTTCGCTGGAAATAATCATATCGTTTTTGATGGGCTTGAATCTTTTTTAGAACAGCTAGCTTCTCCTCATTTTCTATTTCATCCTGTGTTAATTGGCGCAAAACGGCCACAAACCCCGGAACACTCTCGTAAATCCCGTCCAAACCTGCGCGGGTTAAAACCAAAATTTCCGAATCTATTAAGGCATGTATGGAATGAGGGAAGGGTACACTAGTCAACAAACTACTATTTAAGAACAAAAAATTATTTTCAAATGTAAACTGAATCGACTGCAAAACGTCTGAATCTTGATCTTGGTTTGAGCCACTCCGCAAAATTCCCTTTTTCAAAAAAACGATTTGATCTAAATAGGCTCCCTTTTCAACCAAATAATCATGCTTCTTTAAAAGGACATTTTTAAAACTTTTGCTAACATTCAGGATTTCAGATTTAGAAAGAATTTGCAAGGGGGAGATTAAATCTCGAATCGATTGAGACATAGAAAGAATGGTGTATAGAACCATTTAAATGTAGTCCTTATAATTGACAAGTCAAGCTATATCAAATCTAAATTGTAATGAAGGCCTTTATTTTCTTTTTGAGCACGCGCATGCTTGATGATCAAATAAGCTACATTAATCATGTTTCTCAATTCACACAAAGGAACGGTGATTCTAGATTGTTTATAAAGCTCTTCGTGCTCTAAATAAATCAATTCCAAGCGATCATAGGCCCGCTTCAAACGGCGATCGGTGCGAACAATGCCTACGTAATTGGACATAATAGATTCCAATTCACGTGCCATTTCGGTCACTAACACTAATTCTTCAGGATGTTTTGTGCCTGCATCATTCCAGGCTGGAATCAATTCAGGTAGGGTTTGAGTCCCAAATTCTTCGATGGACTTTTGGAACGCCCGATGGGCAAAAACAATAGCTTCTAATAAACTATTTGACGCCAAGCGGTTTGCCCCATGAAGTCCCGTGTAGGAACATTCACCGGCTGCATATAAATGTTGAATATTGGTCCTACTAAATTCATCCACGATGATACCCCCGCAAAGGTAATGCTGAGCGGGCACCACAGGAATCATTTCCGTCGACATGTCAATTCCCAATTCATCTAAACAATGCTGATAGATCATGGGGAAATGTTGTAAAATTTCATTTTTTGGAATATGTCTCGTATCTAAAAAAACATGGTCGCTACCTTGCTTTTTCATTTCTGAATCGATGGCACGGGCAACAATATCCCGGGGTGCCAATGACAGACGTTCGTCATAACGCTCCATAAAGGTAGATCCATCCAAATTTTTCAGAATTCCTCCGTGGCCTCTAACCGCCTCCGAAATCAAAAATGAAGGCTTCTTTCCAGGATTATATAAAGCGGTGGGGTGAAATTGAATAAATTCCATACCTTGAACAAATGCTTTTGCCCGGTATGCCATCGCAATTCCATCCCCAGTAGCAATTTTGGGATTGGTCGTAGATTGATATACCTGACCTATTCCCCCGGTGGCCAACAACGTCGTTTTGCCTAAAAAAGTCTCTACTTTCCTAGTTTTTAGATTAAGTACATAGACCCCAAAACATTTTTTATCAGGGGTATCTTTGGTTACTTTCTCGCCTAAATGATGTTGGGTAATTAAATCAACAGCAAAGTAATGCGTGAAAAAATCCACGGATTTAAAAGACTTTAATTGGGCTAAAAGTGCGCGCTCAATTTCATTGCCTGTTGAGTCCTTGTAATGTAAAATTCGTTTATCCGAATGCCCCCCTTCTTTGATTAAATCGAAATTCCCATCTGCCCTACGGTCAAAATCAGTACCGTAAGAGATCAATTCTTTTAGTCGGTCTGGAGCTTCTCTTACAACTATTTCAACCACCTTTTGATCACTTAAAAAATCACCTGCAACGATGGTGTCCTGGATATGCTTTTCAAAGGAATCATCCTGATCCCAAACAGCAGCAATACCACCTTGTGCATATTTTGTATTGGTTTCTTCGGCAATTGTTTTGGTAATGATAGCAATTTTAACCGGTCGATTCGTATCCTGAAAGTACTGCGCCAATTTTGCGGTGTAAGATAAACCCGCAATACCGGAGCCAATTACAATAAAATCATATGTGGGCATATTTACTCATTTATTCATGCAAATTAACCAAAAAGGCACATAGAAATGAATTTTAAATTAATTATTGTACTTTTGAGATAAATTAAACAAACCCTTTAATAAATAAGTCAAACATAATGGAATCAAATAACAACACGTCCAAGATTGCACTCATTGTCCTTGCTGTATTAACTGCAGTATTTGGAGTCTTGTATTACAGGTCGAACCAACTGACCAAAATACAAGCGACTAGTATCGAAGAAAAAGCGACTGAATTAGCTAACACACGAGTTAAATTAGATTCTATTTCGACTCAGTTAGATAGTAAAATAGCTGAAATCAAAGCATTAGGAGGCCAAGTTGCAGACCTAGAAGCTTTGAAATTGCAATTAGAGAAAGATAAATCTTCGCTAAAAAAAGCAAATCATGCAACAGTGGAATCTTATTTAGCTAAAATAAAAGAATACGATTTGATTCTCGCGCAAAAGGATGGGGATATTGTTGAACTGAAAAAACAAAACGGAGTTTTGACGGAAAACAACCAGGTATTAAGCACTCAAAACCAGACGTTAAACACTGAAAATACGGGCTTAAAAACGGTCAATAAGAACTTAAGTGATACCTTATCTGACGTAGCTGCAAAAAATAAAGAATTAGCGCGTAAGGTAAGTATCGGTGCGGCTTTGAAAGCGCAGAACATTCGTGTACTAGCCGTAAACGCGAAAGGAAAAGAAACAGAGAAAGCTAAATTAGGAGGAAAAAGAATTGATAAATTGAAAATCGTCTTCAATTTAGCTACGAATCCAATCACTAAATTGGAGAACAAAACTATTTACGTACGTATTTTAGATGGCGAAGGAAGCACATTGTCAGACGAGGCAGTGGGATCAGGTAAAATAAATCAAGGAGGTAAAGATATTCCTTTTACTACTTCTCAAGTAGTTTCCTACTCAAATGATAACCAGGAAGTTGCTGTACTTTATTCGCGCGGTGGAGTTGTTTACAAGCCAGGAAAATATTCAATCGAAATGTATTCAGAAGGATTTGCAATTGGGAATGGCACGTTTGTGGTCAGGTAAATTACCCCTATTCAAAACTTTAAAGAGCCGCAATTGCGGCTCTTTTTTTTGATGGGCTTGTAAGCATTATTTAGCGCCAAAGAACGAATTAAAGCTCTTATTATACAAAATACTCGCTCCTAAGGTTTGATTAATTTGATAGGAGTTTAAGGATCCTAAAAGAGTCGTTTGTACATTTCGATTATACATTTTTGTACGCAGGCTCCCATCTTTTTTAACAAACCATTCCAAAGCCCAATCACCCAATAAAATCTGCGGAGTCGTCTGATTTCGGGCATCTGTAAATCCTCCACTACGTGTAATTCGCAATCGGTCATTCACATTATAAGAAGCGCGCAACTGTAAGTTGGTCAATATTTCCTGGGTAAAATTACCCCCACCTAAATAAACGTCTATGTTCAAATCCTTGTTAATTTCTGAGGCCAAATTGCTCAGCTGATTCGATAGCATCTCGGTAAAATTCCCCATTAAATTACCAAGCACCAGTCCACTAGCTCCAAAAGGCGAGACTAATTGGCCAAAAAGAAGGACATTACTAACCTGTCGGGTCAACTCTTGTTCGTCGGTTTTTATTCGATTAGCAAAGGCTGTCACCGCACTGTTCAAGGTAACATCTTTCGGGTAATCACGGATTCCTATATCGAAAGAGACATTAGGAGCTAGCAGCCTATCCTGCAAATTAATGACCACATCTACAGGGTAGCGACGCTTAAACTCCGGCAAATTCCCTTTGTTGGTCGTATCTAAAAGTATGGGAAACAAACTAGCGTATTGCGTATAAATTGCTTTCATGTTGATGTTCGCATCCAAAGGACTCCCGGTCCATGAAATTTTAGATCCCCGTTGAATAGCAAATTTTTTATTAATAATGTTTTGAAGTGAGAACGTATAATCACCTTGGTCGATCGCATAGTCACCTAGCATCTTAAAATCACCCTTTTTATCCATTGTCATCCGAATGCCACCTGTACCATAGCCGCGCATGATATCTCCTTTTTTGCTATCCAATTGGACTTCCCCATAGGCCTCGGGCGTCAGATTTAACATCAAATCTAAACGTATGCCATTGTCTTTTGATTGGGCAGAAACTAGCTTTTCGTTGGCCGTCTCGGTTTTAACCGTTTGACTTAAAAACTCAAAATCATCATCAACATTTGTTTCCGATTCCCGATCTAAAGGAATAAATAATCGTGTACCCTTTTCACTTTTTAAGTTTCCTGAAATGAGCAGATTATCCAAGGTTCCATCTAACTGAAATAAGCCACTTGCATAACCCGTACCATAATAAAAGGAGCTTGGGCTCTTCTGCGTATTTAAAATTTTATACCGAGTCAGATCGGCCATTAATGACATTTCCAAAGGCTTATCCTTTGGAAAATTGAGTTGGCCATTTAGCTTAGCTACGTTGCCATCATTATCTTTAAGTTGCCAATTTTTAGCTAAAATCTGACGCCCTTGAAACGAGACCGTGTCGCTAACAAGAATAGCCGTATTTAAATAATCAAAATTGACTTTTCCCTTCTGAACGACCACTTTTCCACTAAAGTTAGGGTCATTAAACTGACCCCTAATTTTTAATTCACCAGAAGCCTCGCCGGCTAATCCTGAAAAAACACCTCGCGTAAATGGCTCTAAGATTTCAAGATTGGTCCGATTTAATTCCGCTTTTAGGGCCAATTGGTCCCCGTCTGCATAAGGTTTATATTGACCGCTAATGGACAAAACGGGTTCACCCAAACGATTTAAGGTGTAGTTCAAATCCATTCGCTGGGATTCGGCCATATAAGTCCCTACGCCTTGAAAATTACCCATATAAAATTTATCCAATCGAAGTGAATCAATAATCATCCATGAGTCCACGCGCGTGTTTTGGTACCAGTTTTGGACACTAATTTCAGCATTCAATTCTCCATTCGCTTTAATGGCAAGAAGAGGCTCAAGGGTAGCTAATTGGAATTTATTGGCTCGGAATCTCAATGTTTCGGTCGAATCCATGGACAGGCTACCTTGCAAGGCAATCGATTGTTTTTTATTTGAAATTAATACATGCTCGGCTTTCCATTCTTGGCCCTTCAGGGTCACCTTGTTTTCAGGATCAAACGCCCAATCTTGTCCCAAAATTTTCAGGTACGAATCCTTAAATCTCAAGGATAAACCGTCTTTTTCAAATCTCCAATTACCTCCAAAATGTGCTGTATTATCTTCTCCTGTCTGCTTGAAATCAACATCAAAATTAATTCGGTCCTGATCCCAAAGTGCATTTAATTTAAAGTTTTCCGTCGGAGTTAAAAAATTCAATTGTTGCCTTCTTGATTGGAAAACAAGGCTAGAGGACACTTCAGGACCCCCTAAAAACTTGGAACTTTGAAGTGAAAAAACGGATTGATAAAATTTATATCCACCAAAAACAAGGGTGTCAGGATAGGATTCCAAGCTGACAGAATAGGTCCTCCCCTTCGAAATATTTCCTGTGAAAATAGTATTTCGGCCTATGCCAATCGACGGATAAAACCTCGACAAAATTGGTTGGGCTTGATGGCAAATGATGGTGAAATCAGCAAAATATTTATCATTGATATCATATTTTCTCTTGCTGTAATAAGCGCTTCGTTCGTCTTCTTTTTTATTAAAATAAAATATATATTCATCGGCTAATTGCTCCAACTCTGTTTTCATTTTAGTCGGCTTAAAATCTCCATTAAGCTCCACGGAAATCAAATCAGAATTTAATCGGTACTGCCTGAATCCCACATTGTTTTCATTGGCCGTAAAGGAAATTAATCCTAAAGTCAAATCATCCATTTGAGGTTTTTTAATCAGAATATCGGTGAAAACTGCCTTACCCAACAAATCATCGATGTCGGTAAATTTAATGTTCAAATCGAAACCCGTTTTAATCTGAACATCTTCCGTACCCCAATGTAATTTAGCTAGGTCGGCATGTCCAATCTTGCCCTCTAACAAATACGCAGCTTTAGCTTGTTGCAAATTGATTTCACCTGACATTTCAGCCACAAAATGGGTGTCTTTCACGGCCACATTTCCTTTAAATAATTGCCGCTGGAAATTCCCTTTTAAGCTCACATATTTATACGCATATTGGTTAAAAGTGATTTCAGAAAGCTTACCATCAAAATCAACATGGGCAGATTTTTTAGAAAAACCGGATCCTTTAATTTTACCTATTAAATCGATATTGCCAACGTAAGGTTCAATATCTAACAGTTTCCCTAATTTGAATTTGGCTAATTTAACACTCCCATCATAGGTGGATAATGCCATAGAATCTTTAAGTTTCAGCTTAAAGTCTCCCTCCATATATCCTAAACCGGTGTTCAATTGGCCCGATGTCTGGAAGTTGTCATAAGTGCCTTTAAATTTACCATCAAAAGCAACGGAGCCCAATATTTTCATTTTTTCAGACGCCCCTTGCGTGATAAAAACAGCCAAATCATTGGGGAAAAAAATGGAATTATTCATCGAAAAATCCATTTCTGTGGTGGTCACGTTGGGCAATCCTTTAAAACTAAAATTACCTTTCAACTTAGATTTCTGGCCAAATCCTAGCTCGAAATTTTTAAGTGCCAAATTGGCCACCGAGCCAATAAGTTGGCCATTCAACTGATAATACCCCTTATAATCATACATGGCATTAACAAATCGTCCTAAATCCTCCCCATTAACTTGGCTATTTTTTAGGTTGCCGACCATCTCAACTTTCGTAATCCACTTCGTCAAGTCGTTTATTTTTGTATAATTCATGTGCACATGATCGCCGACATATGAATCATTAAAAAAGAGTGTCAATTCATCAAATCGCATTTGACGATCTGAAATCATAAACTTGGTGTCCAACTTTTTAACTTGAAATTTACTGGAAGGGTCAATCGTCCGAAAACCTATCGTCTGAAGTCCTATGGTATCACCGTGAACAAAAAAATTGGCTACTTGGGCATTGATTTTAACAAAACTGAAATGCGACAAATCAAAATGTGTGGGTGTGGCTAGATTTTTTTCTTGCTCGTCGTCGAGTATAAAAGTACCGTCAACTACTTGGGCCGAATGAATTTTAAACAAACTGGATTCCGTACTGGTGGAGTTTGAATTTTTATTCACATAGGCAACAATACGGTCAATAAACTCATTCAGATTTATCTTACCTGATTTTTTTTCTAAAATTAAATGAACTTTGGGGCGAATCAATTGCGCATGTTCCATCGATGGCTTTGAACCATTCAAAAACAAATCTGAAATACTGAAATTAATGTCTAATTTTTCAATGTAAATCATGTCCTTGCCCCAAGGATCTTTAACCCGCAAACCCCAAAAGCTTATTTCGTCAAAAAACTTAAGCTGGATTCCGTCCAATGTGAGCGGGTATCCAATGGCTTTTTCAATTTTGGGAGCAAAGTATTTCGCTAATAGGATTTGACTAGATGGCGCACGCAAAAGCAAAATGATGGAAAAAAATAGCAAAAAAATCCCAACCAATCCATATAGGACTGATTTTGCGAGGATCTTTAGGTATTTGACCATATTTTTCTTTTAATGAAAAAAAACCAAATTATGTTTTAATTACCTTATTTTTGCAAACTAATTTTTATGATTTTACTAGCGATTGAATCTTCTTGTGATGAAACCTCAGCGGCGATAATGGTCGACGGCGAGTTAAAATCAAACGTCATTTCCACTCAATTAATTCATAGCGAGTGGGGAGGCGTCGTTCCCGAATTAGCTAGCAGGGCACATCAAAAATCTATTATTCCTGTCGTACAGGAAGCTCTGCAAAAGGCAAATATAAACAAAAATGACTTGAATGCCATCGCATTTACACGAGGACCCGGTTTGCTTGGAGCTCTCATGGTAGGAACGTCATTTGCCAAGTCACTGGCCCTAAGTTTAGACATTCCATTGATTGAGGTAAATCACATGCAAGCCCATGTTTTGGCGCATTTCATTGAAGAACCTAGGCCTCAATTTCCCTTTTTGTGCTTAACGGTAAGTGGCGGACATACACAGTTGGTCTGGGTGGAAGGCCCGCTACACATGCAAATCATTGGGGAAACTCAGGATGATGCCGTTGGCGAAGCATTTGACAAAACGGCTAAATTAATTGGACTTCCTTACCCAGGAGGACCTTTAATCGATAAGCTTGCCAAAGAAGGGAATCCTGACAAATACCCATTTCCCATGGGCGAAATGCCCGGCTTAGATTTTTCATTTTCAGGAATTAAAACGGCAATCCTATATTTTCTACAAAAAGAAGTAAAACTTAATCCCAATTTTATTGAGGAAAACAAGGCTGATATTTGCGCTTCGGTACAAAAAACACTCATTGAAATTCTATTGCGTAAAGTCAAAAAGGCAATGCGCGAAAAAAATTGTTCTTCCATCGCAATAGCGGGTGGGGTATCTGCCAATTCAGGCTTACGAAAAAGGTTGCAGGAATTAGGCGAAGAAAATAATTGGCAAGTTTTCATCCCCGCTTTTTCCTATTGCACAGATAACGCAGGGATGATCGCCATGGCAGGCCATTTCAAATTCGAAGCGGGTGAATTTTGTGGGCAAGATGTCAGCCCATTAGCCAGATATCCCTGGTAGAGACGCGATACCTCGCGTCTAAAATCTAAATTGTAGAGACGCGATACCTCGCGTCTAAAATCCAAATTGTAGAGACGCGATACCTCGCGTCTAATTTTTTGTACACACATCCGTTGGGAAAAAAATAATGATTTTAAAATCGAGTAATAGACGCGAAGTATCACGTCTCTACAATTCGCAAAACGATTTTATATCATCGATTTCAGCGCATTCCAAAAAACTAATTTCAATGATTTTTCGCTATCCGTCAAGGTTGATATCAAGCGAGGGAAGAAATAAACTGATTTTTCTTCCATTTGAACCAGTTCAGTCACTTGGAAATCAGATTGCCAAATAGGTGGTTGTTGGCCTAAAAATATAAATTTATTAGCCCCCGCATGTTGAACAAATTCAGTAAGTAAGGGCTCGTCATCTTTGGGCTCATAAATACTCCAATCTTGCGCCGACAATAACATAGGGGGCGCTGAAAAAATTAAATTCAACCGCGTTTTTTCTAGCTCCGATATTTGGCCTACAACAACCCATGGAGTAGAAATGGGCTTATTGCTTTTTGAAGATTCCCCGTCTAACGAGGGTGCTGATTCAAATGAACTCTCTAAGGATTCGGGTTTGGCAGCGGCTATTGGCCCAGCCAAATTTTCTTTGGACAGCGAAGAATGATCTTTCCCCTGTTGGGATGAATCATTAATTGGAGAGCTGCCCTTCGCTTGAATCTCAACAGATTCTCGATCTGCAGGCACCCAATAAATGGCATCATATTGAAACAAATCGGCCAAATGATTTTTCTCCAGTTCCATTTTTTAAGCTAAAGACCCACGTAAAACACAGGCCTCGCGATCTGGTCCAGTCGAGATAAAATTAATAGGCAAATTTAAGTGCGACTCTAGGAATGCAATATAAGCCGTTAATTCGGCAGGTAATTGGTCGAAATTTCTCATTCCATCCAATGAACAGTGCCAGCCCTTTAGACTTGCATACACGGGCTTCACTTTAATCTCAGTTATTTCAAATGGAATTTGATCCGTCAGCGAACCATCCGGCATTTCATAGCCAGTGCACACCAAAATTTCATCAAAAATATTTAACACATCCGCTTTCATCATAATTAATTGGGTTACCCCATTAATCATCATCGCATATTTTAAAGCGGGTAGATCGATCCAACCGCAACGTCGAGGTCGGCCTGTCGTAGAACCAAACTCTCTCCCTTCTTGACGCATCCGCTCCCCCACCTCATCTTCTAACTCCGTTGGGAAAGGTCCTGAACCCACCCGAGTGGCATACGCTTTAAATATTCCAAAAACCTCTCCAATATTTTTAGGTGCCACACCCAAGCCGGTACAAGCACCCGCCGTAATGGTATTGGAAGAAGTGACAAATGGATAAGATCCAAAGTCAACATCCAATAATGAACCTTGAGCCCCTTCAGCCAAAATCGTTTTCCCGGCATTCAACGCATGATTCACAACATACTCACTGTCCACCAACTGAAATTCTTTCATGAATTCAACCGCGGCAAAAAACTCTTTTTCAGCCTCCGCTAAATCATATTCAAACTTATATACATCTAAAATAGCCTTGTGACGATCGACTAAAGCTTTATATTTTTCAGGAAAATTGGGTGAAATCATATCGCCCACACGCAAACCTTGTCTTGAGATTTTATCGGTATAAGTAGGGCCAATTCCCTTTAAGGTAGAACCAATCTTGGCATCCCCCTTCGCTTTTTCATACGCGGCATCTAGCAATCGGTGCGTAGGTAAAATGATGGAAGCCTTTTTTGAAATTTCTAAATTCTTGCGCAAATCTAAATTGAAATGAGCCAATCCATCAATCTCTTTTTTGAAAATAATGGGGTCTAAAACCACTCCATTGCCAATAATATTTTGAACTTCTTGACGAAAAATTCCAGAAGGTATTTGATGTAATACATGCTTAAATCCGTCAAATTCAAGTGTATGTCCAGCATTAGGACCCCCTTGAAAACGAGCAACTACTTGATAACGAGGAGCTAAAACATCCACGATTTTTCCTTTCCCCTCATCTCCCCATTGTAATCCTAATAATACATCAACTGCCATAATAAATTTTTAAAACGTAAATTATTCTTGATTTTGAGCGCGATAAGCATCTCTATGTTCGCAATTTTTTTTGGTACATGAACCATAAAATATTAATGAATGGTGCATGACACTAAATTGAAGCATCTCACCCACCAAACTTTGAATGGTTTGAACACGTGGATCACAAAACTCCGTGACTTTGTGGCAATCCGTACAAATTAAATGATCATGCTGGCGACGACCATAAGACTTCTCAAATTGAGCCTGATTTCTACCAAACTGATGCTTTACGACCAAGTCACATTCAACCAATACATCCAAGGTGTTATAAACCGTGGCCCTAGAAACTTGGTATTTTTTGTTTTTCATCGAGATGTATAACTCTTCTACATCGAAGTGATCATCTCGCAAATAAATCTCCTCTAAAATAGCAAAACGTTCCGGCGTCTTCCGCAATCCCTTGTTTTCCAAGTAGGCTGTGAAAATCTTTTTTACTGAAACGAACTTCTCTATTTCTGCGGACATTTAATGAAAAAAAACGACGTAAAATAAGCTATAAATTATGAAAAATACTAAATTTCCTCTCGGGCCACCTCGATTACCCCGCTGACTTGCTCTAACTCAGTGACTAAGGATTCTAAATGATTTGTGTCTTGTATCATCAAAGAAATTTTACCCTCAAATAATCCCTCCTTCACGCCTATCGACAAGGCCGTAATATTGACCTGCAATTCGTCTGAAATGACACGTGTCACATCATTCACCAAACCTACCCGGTCGATGCCTCGAATCACCAACTCAACAATAAATGACATGGCTATTTGACTCGTCCACTGGGCTTTAATCACGCGATCGCCATGTCTTGATAATAACTCAGGAGAATTTGGACAGCCAGTGCGGTGAATTTTTATCCCTTCATTAATGGTGACAAACCCAAATACCTCATCCCCAGAAATGGGATTACAACATTTGGCCAAGGTATAATCCACTTTATCCATATCCTCCCCGATCAACAAAATATCTGACTCTTTCCGATCTTTATTAAATTGTTGCATTTCCTTTCGGAAAGTCTTGTTGTCAACAATAGGAGATTGAATCGATTTTTCTGCCTGTTTGCGCTCATGAGACTCCTTATCGGATTTCCAGTGTTTCAACTGCTCAATAGCAATGTAGCCTTTACCAAACCGATAAAAAAGATCAGTCGCGTCCTTCGCATTAAAATAAGCACGAATTTGATTCGTTATTTCTAAAGTCAAAACGGGATAGCCTAAATGCTTCAATCGGTGCTCGATCAAATCACGCCCCTTGATCAAGTGGGACTTATTTTCCTCTTTGATAAATTCTTTAATTCGCGCTTTTGCCTTGGTCGTATAAACAATTCGAAGCCAATCCTCCGAAGGTTTTTGCTTCGAAGATGTCAATATTTCAATCTGATCCCCATTCGCTAATTTATGAGATAAAGGCACTAATTTTCCTCCTACCTTAGCCCCAATGCAGCGAGCACCCACTTCTGAATGTATATCAAACGCAAAATCTAAGGCCGTAGAACCAGCCTGTAAAACAATTAATTTTCCTTTGGGTGTAAACACAAAAACTTCCTCATGGTAAAGTGAGTTTTTGATGTCATCCACTAGCTCTACCGCAGATTTGGTTTTATCATTTGATTCCAAGGCTTCTCTCACTTGCGACAACCAAGACTCAAAAGCCTGACTCGTCCTAGTATCCGTTCCCTTGTATTTAAAATGTGCCGCGACCCCCTTTTCGGCAATTTCATCCATGCGATTAGTCCGAATTTGCACTTCTACCCAGCGACCCTCTTTATCGTTCCCAAAAGGCATACTCATCACCGTGGTGTGCAAAGACTCATACCCATTGGATTTTGGTGTGGAAACCCAGTCTTTTAATCGACTTGGGTTAGGCCGATAATGATCCGTTACGATGCTATACACTTCCCAACAATCGGATTTCTCTCGCTCTAATGGAACTTCTAAGACCACTCGGACGGCAAACAAATCATATATTTTATCAAAGGAAACATTTCCCTTTTTCAACTTATTATAAATAGAATAAATCGATTTTGGCCTTCCAATGATGGTATAATTCTTTTCATGCTCATCCAAAGATTTTTTGATCGGCCTAATAAAATGCTCCACAAAACTTTCTCTATTGCGCTTATTTTCTAACAATTTATGCGCAATCTCCTTATAAGCTTCAGGCTCGGTAAACTTTAAACCCAAATCCTCTAATTCCGTTTTAATTGCATTTAAGCCCAGTCGGTGTGCCAAAGGAGCATATAAATAAATGGTTTCAGAAGCAATTTTCAATTGCTTTTCTTTCACCATGCTCCCCAATGTACGCATGTTATGTAATCGATCTGCCAGCTTGATTAAGATCACCCGGATGTCATCAGAAAGCGTCAAAAGCATCTTTCTAAAATTCTCAGCTTGTTGGGATGTCCCATACTCAAAAGTCCCTGAAATCTTCGTGAGGCCGTCGATAATCGAAGTAATTTTCGGACCGAAATCCTTCTCTATTTCCTTTAAAGTCGTATTCGTGTCTTCAACCACATCATGCATTAAAGCCGAAATAATGGAAGTGGTCCCCAGCCCAATCTCCTCCACACAAATTTGCGCTACCGATAAAGGATGGTAAATGTAAGGTTCTCCCGATTTTCTGCGCATATCTTTATGCGCCTCAGCAGAGAGTAAAAAAGCTTTTTTTATTTGCTTCGCATCATCATCTTTCAAAAATGGCTTAGCCGTACGCAGTAATTTACGGTACCTTTTGAGTATCTCTAATCGTTCTTTTTCTATGTCAATGACTACATTTTTCATTTTAATTGTTGAATTAAAGCAACGGCCATCGCCGATATTCCTTCCCCTCTTCCCACAAATCCCATCCCTTCTGAAGTCGTCGCTTTAATGGAAATTTGGTCCTCTCCGATTCCCATCACTAGGGCCAAATTCACCTTCATCGCTGGAATATGCTCGTTTAATTTGGGTTGATCTAGGATCACCGTCACATCAGCATTGCCTAATTCCCATCCCGCTTCCCGAATCATTTCCATGACTTTTTGCAATAAAACCGTCGAGGCGACCCCCTTCCAAACAGGATCTTTATCCGAGAAATGAAAGCCAATATTGCGCATATTGGCCGCACCTAATAAAGCATCACACAATACATGACAAACAATATCGGCATCTGAATGGCCAAGGGGCCCATGATCTGAGGGAATTAAAATACCTCCTAACCTACACGGCCTACCAGCCACCCATTGATGCACATCGTATCCTTGACCTACGCGAATTTTCATATTATGCCTTTTTATATATCAATGTATTGGATTTACCTTCTCTACATATTTTTTTAGCCCAAAAAGCCACCTCAACCAAAGTGACGTTGGCCAAATTGTCAGATTCCAAATTAACCAAATTTACATCGCCTGCATTTGCGGCCATGGCTAAATTCATGGCGCGATTCAGCACTTCAACTTCCCCAAAAATCAAGCTTGCCTCTGCTTGGTTTTTAACACGTTGCAAGTCTACTGTTTGAAATGAGTGATCCACAAAATCATGTATTGCTTGGTCCAATTCCTTTTCTGCCAATTCTAAATCAACTCCGTCACAAACTTGGCCTGAAATGATTAATAATCCAGGGTCTATCGATCCTGTTTGAGAAACCGAAATTGAATCAAAAACTCGCTTGTTTTGAACCAAAGCTAAATATAAAAATGAGGTTTCATTACGACCCATTAAATCTGACATTAAATCAATGGCATAAAATCCCTCATCATAACGTCCTGGCACTGGATATGCCTTATAAAATCGATTAGATGGAACCTTCCCCACAATTTCCATTCGACGATCTTCACTTTGAACAGGCTCTATTGGCAATTGGCGAATAGGCTTATTCCCTCCTGGTATAGGCCCAAACCACTTCTCGGCCAATTGCTTTGCCTCCGCAAACGTTACTCGCCCTGCCAACACCAAAATCGCATTTGCCGGAACATAAAATTTGGCAAAAAATGCCTTAACATCTTCTAAGTCAGCCTCCTCGATGTGCTGAATTCCGGCACCAATCGTAGGCCAACGGTACGGATGCTCGGTATAAATTAAAGGGCGGAACTTCAACCAAACATCGCCATAAGGTTGGTTTAGATAGCGTTGCTTAAATTCTTCGATGACCACTTTTCGTTGGACTTCCAGTGATTGAGGGTTAAAGGCCAATTGCAACATGCGATCCGATTCTAACCAAAAAGCTGTTTCGAGATTTTGATAAGGGACAGAAATATAATAATTGGTTAAATCAGGAGTGGTGAAGGCATTGTTTTCTCCGCCCACTTGCTGCAAAGGACTATCGTAATTAGGTATATTTTTGCTTCCACCAAACATTAAATGCTCGAAAAGATGCGCAAATCCAGTTCGATTTGGATCTTCATCGCGCGAACCCACATCGTAGATGACATCCATCACGGCGAGGGTTGATGTGTGATCTTCATGTACAATAACTTGAAGTCCATTTGAAAGCGTAAATTGTTGATATGAAATCATGAAGGTCGAATCAAAAAAAAGAATTAAACAAATGTAAAAAATTAGGCCTAAAAACCACAGTGCTTCCTTACTTTTGCAATTCAATTTTATGAGTTATGCGTAAAATCATTTTCCTGTTACTATTATTCTGTTCCTCACAAGGCCGAGCACAAATTCTTCAAGATGCCTATGCTAAGCAATTAATTTCCACTGGATTAGATCATCTCTACGCCTACGATTTTAAAGAATCGAATGCCGCATTTGCCACGTTTAAATCAAAATATCCCAAACACCCCGCCGGATATTTATTAACGGCCATGCTCATTCAGCAACAATATTTTCCATTAAAAGACCACATCAATCCAGGTAAGACATACGTCGACAACCTAGAAAAAGCGTTTATTTTAGGGGAAACGATGTATCTAAAAAATAATAATGATTTAGAATCTGCGTTTTTTTGCACCTCATCTTTAGGATTTTTAGCGGCTTATGAAGCTGATAATCAGAATTTTATTAAAGCTGTCAACTACGCCAAAAAATCATATCATTACATGAAAATTGGCTTGTTAAATTCAGAAAAACAACCCGAATTTATGTATTCTTCCGGTGTTTATAATTATTACCGAATTTGCTACCCTGAAATTCATCCCATCCTAAAGCCCTTTATGTTTTTCTTTGCGGATGGAAACAAAAAATTGGGACTAGCGCAATTAGAAGCTGGCATAAAAAAAACAGTGTTTGTTAAAAATGAGTCTCTCTTTTACATTGGATATATTTACAATAAGTATGAAGGAACACCGGCCAAAGGACTTCCCTTTAGTTTAGAATTGACCAAAAAATTCCCAAACAATCATTGGTATTCTTTACAAAGGGCTGAGCTATTAACATTGACAGGCAATTATGAAGGAGCAGAAGAGTTCATTGAAAAATTAGAAAAAACAAAGTCTCCTTATTTCATTGGCTGTGCCTTAACTTTCAGAGCGATGCGGGAAGAATTTGAAAATCGTAACTTAGTTGCCGCAGAATCCTTGTATACCAAAGCATTAGCCTTTCCATGGGAGGAGCGATTTACCAAAGATGTACGAGGTTTAGCTTATTTGGGATTGATTAGAATTGCTCAAAAAAACAATCAGACTGTCGCCGCAAGAAAGTACACCTCCATAGCTAAGGAATATATAGAATATAAAAATTCACTGATTGAATACAGCCGGATTACCGGCCAATAAAAGAAATATTATGGAAAGCAGAGAAGCTGGTATCGAACGATTATATCCTAAAATTTGGGGGAGAATGGCGGCTAGATTTTATTATTTGAGGGAGTTGAGGCGCCAATTAGAGAAAGTTATTTCGTTGTTTGTGATGAATTCCCCACAACCATTATTAGCCGATTTTGGCTGTGGCAACAAGCCCTATCAGCCACTATTTGATCCTTTTGTCGAGCAATATATAGGCCTAGATCTTGCTCTAAATACGAAAGCCGATGTCACCATCAACCCTCAAGGAAAAATAGATCTGCCGGATGAGAGTGTTGGTTTTGTCTTGTCGACCCAAGTATTAGAGCATGTGGAAAACCCTAGTGAATACCTGAAAGAAGCTCATCGAATTTTACAAAAAGACGGGAAACTGATTTTGTCCACACATGGGTATTGGATGTTCCATCCGGACCCCACCGACTACTGGCGTTGGACGTCCACAGGATTACAAAAAATCGTGAAAGAGGCCGGGTTTGAAGTCGTTTATTTCGAAGGAATTTTAGGTCGCTCTGCCATGGGTTTACAATTATTCCAAGACGGTATCTTGTTTAAAATTCCCCAGCCCCTTCGTTTTATTTGGGCGATGATCATGCAGCCCTTGATCATCTTTTTTGACAAAATCATATTGTCAAGTTCGCGTAATCAAGATGCCTGTACTTTTATTTTAGTCGCTAAAAAATAAATGAAACTCTTAATCGCCCGGTCGAATTTCTTTTCCTATTCGGAAACTTTTATAGACCAACAAATCAGGCAATTAAATCCCTACGCAGTCTTGTATGAAGGTTGGCAGCCATCTAATATCCATGCGGGTGGCTCCATATATCCCTTTCCGTTAAACCTATTGATTTTCAGAGGAAGCCTCCGAAATTTATTTCCCACATTTTATCAGAAAATCTATACTTATTTTTTAAAAAAATATTTAATAGCCACCGAAACTACTTGCTTACTAGCCAATTACGGCCCACTCGGAACGCATATATTCACCGCATGCCAAGCATTACAAATGCCTTTTGTCGTACATTTTCACGGCTTTGACGCCAGCGAAAAGAAAACAATTTCTCACTATGGAGAGGACTATCGTAAAATTTTACCTTTAGCCAAAGCGGTCATTGTTGTTTCCCAAGTCATGAAAGCGGATATCGAAGGGATATGCGGCCCATTGAAAAATCTGCATGTTTTACCTTATGGGGTAGATACTGAAAAATTTATACCAGGGCCCAAAAATTCAAATCAAGCCATCCAATTAATTTCCGTGGGTCGTTTTACAGCCAAAAAAGCGCCCATCATGAGCATAAAAGCTTTTCAAATTTTGCTTGAAAAATTCCCAACCGCCTTTTTTACCATGATTGGGGATGGGGAATTGTGGGAAGATGCCAAAAAATATGTAGCGGAAAATGGCTTGGAAAAAAATATAGCCTTCATGGGCCAACAAGCACCTGCTTTGATTTTAGAAAAATTACAGGAATCCGATATTTTCATTCAACATTCCATAAAAACGCCCAGCGGAGATTCCGAAGGAACACCTAATTCAATTTTAGAAGCGAGTGCCTGTGGATTACCGATCATATCCACCTTACATGCGGGAATTCCTGAGGCAGTCATTCAAGGAGAGACCGGAATATTGGTCCAAGAAAATGATTTCCAAGCGATGGGAGAAGCATTAATTTCATTAACAAACGACCCAATACTCCGAATTAAAATGGGCGAATCAGCCAGAAATCACATGCTGAATAACTATGAGATAAAAACACAAGCAGAAAAACTAAAAGGTCTGCTGCAATAGCATAAAAAAATCGGTTCTTTTTTAGCAAATGTGTATTTTTGTCAATCACACAAAATAATCAATGGGGATAGTCATTCGTCAAAGTGCCAAAGCTTCCATCGTGACCTATTTAGGTACGGCGATTGGCACTTTTAACGTTATATTCCTTTACAATCAATTTCTTTCTCAAGCACAAGTCGGTTTAATTGCCGGTGCATTAATCAGCATTCCCCTTATTTTTGCTTCGTTTACTCAATTAGGAATTCCACATATTGCGATACGATTTTTTCCTCATTTTGACGATCCTGCGAAAGGGCACAATGGTTTTTTCGGGTTTTTAATGCTGGCACCTTTATTTGGGCTATCTCTTTTTGTGTTAGGTTATTTAGCCTTACATCAAGTTTTCAATCACATTTATTCAGAAAACTCACCTCTATTACCGACCTATTTTTACTACATAATTCCCTTAACGGCCTTTTATGTATACATGACTGTTTTGGAGGCTTATGCCAGAGTTCACCTTAGAATTGTCGTCCCGGCCATCATCCGTGAACTATTTTTACGTATTTCAAACGGCCTTTTAATTCTATCTTTTGGATTGGGATACATCGATTTCCATCAATTAATTCAATGCATTACTTTATCCTATGCCATCGCCGTTTTTGGCTTTTTAATTTACATCAAACAGTTAAAACGATTTTACACAAGGCTTGACTTTTCGTTTTTGAGGCAGCCTATTTTCAAAGAAATGCTTGGTTATGGAGGCTGGGTACTGTTGGCAGGAGCCAGCTTTACCTTAATTCAGCACATCGAAAAACTGATGCTACCCGCATATGCGGGTGGATTAAGTACCACGGCTATTTTTGACATTAATTCGCGTATGGGATTAATGATTGCGATTCCAAGAAATGTGATTGCAGCTATCAGCACACCTTTGTTAGCACAGGCTTGGAAAAGAAATGACATTAACCAAATAGAAGATATTTACAAAAGATCATCCCTTAATTTATTGCTCTTAGGATGCTTTTTATTTTTATTGATCTGGTGCAACTTAGATTTCATCTACCAAATTATCCCCAGGCACGAAGTGTATGAAACAGGAAGATGGGTCGTGTTGATGGTTGGCATTTCAAAAATCATCGACATGGGAACGGGCCTCAATTCTGAAATTCTCATCAACTCAAAATTTTATCGATACGACCTTTTATTTTACATCGTTTTAGCCGTTAGTGTCGTCGTAGGAAATTTAATTTTTATCCCCTTGTACTCCTATAATGGGGCTGCATTAGCTGCATTAATAGCTTTGGCCTTGTATAACACGATCAAGTTTATTTTTATTTGGAAAAAAATGGGATTCCAGCCCTTTGAAAAAAGGACAATCCTCATCATCGCAGTGAGCTTACTCATTTTTATCCTGGTAAGTCAAATCCCCACCTTAACGGGCACAAAATGGATCGCTTGGGCCATGAATATCGGCATCAGAACCATCGCCATTTCCGGATTATTTTTGTTGGCAGGATGGCAATTAAATTTATCCCCCGACTTGGAGGAACTAATACATAATTACAGAAGGAAATGAAGTTAATGTTGCTAGCGGGTGGGTTGCCACATTATTACAACCTCGTTTTAAATAAATTGCAACGTGATTTTAACGTAGAAATTAGCGTGGTAGTACCCAAGGGCAACGGGGCGACATTAGGTGCTGGAGTTTTTGAAAGTACGAATGGAATTGAATTTAAGGTGTATTTCCAAGAAGAATATACAACCTATTATGGCAAGAAGTTCTTTAAAGGATTGCGTGAGTTAATCGGCCAAGAGAAACCAAATATTTTGATGGTTAGTTGGCCATACCAAGTATCTTTTGTTTTTTACCCTTTTTGGTACATGTTTTTAAGGCGAAATAAAATCGCATTAATCTCAAAAGAAATCCCGTTCCAAGTTCCACATTATGAACAGGCGATCGAATATTATACACAGGGCGGTGGAATCACAGAGAATAATCAATCGCATCAAAAAAACAATGCTTGGACCGCTATCATTAAATTTTTAATTGTCCGAGAAACCCGCAGAATTTTTAGCCGCTTGGTGGACGCACACATTAATTATTTGGATGATGCCCGCAGCCTTCATGCGAGCTATGGCGTACTTGCAAACCGGGTATTTATCACTGCTAACTCGCCCGACACAGATGAGATTTTCAGGCATGAGGCAGCACTACAACATATAGCATCGAATCCTTATCGACTGTTGCACGTAGGTCGATTGGTCAAATGGAAACAGGTGGATTTACTCATTAATGCGACGATCGAATTGCGCAAAAAATATCCGTCGACGGCATTAACCATTGTGGGGGATGGGCCAGAAATGGAGAATTTACGGACGCAGGTGATGGAGGCGAACGCGCAAGATTTTATTCAATTTACGGGTGGAATTTATGATATGGCGGAATTGGGGAAAATTACTTGTGAGGCTGGCATTTACGTATTGGCAGGCATGGGCGGTCTATCCATCAATGAAGCCATGTGTTTTGGAAAACCTGTTATTTGCTCCGTGGCCGATGGCACGGAGAAAAGCTTGGTCAGAGAAGGTTATAATGGCCATTATTTTAAATCTGGCTCCTTGCCAAGTCTAGTATCTACGATTGAAAAGTTGTTTTTAGATCCAGCGCAAATTGCATTGATGGGACAAAGGTCAAAAGAAATCATTCAACAAGAGATCAATATTCATACCGTGCTGGGAAATTATATGGAGGCGTTCCGTGGCGCGATGTCGCGAAGCGACAAGCGCAGCTAGTCACTAGTTGGGATTCAGCGTTGACTAGACAATATGTCTCAAATTCTACTCTATTGTGGGGGCCTACTTTGAGCTTTACTCTTTATCCTTTTTCTATATTCTACTCACTCCATACTTTCTCGGGACCATAAAAAAATGGTTTACTCTGATATTACTTGGATGAGAAATAAAATTAGGTGTATATCGAAGTAATTTCGGTATTCATTTTTATGAAGAATATCAGGGAAAAAGGAAGAAAATAATAGGAATTCCCATACATTAATGAAAAAAATGGAATGGAAATCAAAATTAATTCAAGAACATGGGCAAAGCCGGATTGCTGTTTATTTTGAAAAGAACAGGGAAGACATTGATCGATTTAAAAAATTAACAGATGCTCGTTGGAGCGCGGCTAAAGGACTTTGGCATCTACCTGATACGGCTAAAAACAGAGAACAATTTAAGGTTGGTGAAATAGGCTTGTCGGCAGATGGGAAAATCCAACTAGAAAAATTCAAGCAATGGCTTTTTTCAAAGCGCTACAGTACTAATACAATAAAAACGTATGGTGAGGCGTTAAAATCATTCTTAATTTTTTATCGTCAAAAGTCGACAACAGACATAAACAATGAAGATGTTATTATTTACACGAATGAATACCTTTTAAAAAACAAGCTTTCAGCCTCCTACCAAAACCAAGTTGTAAACGCCATTAAGTTATATTTTACAACGATTCAGGATAAAAAAATCGAACTTGAAAAAATACACCGACCTAAGCGATCAAGAGTTTTGCCCAATGTATTGAGCAAAGAAGAAGTAAAAGCAATATTAGAAGCGCATAGTAATATTAAACACAAGATGATGCTTTCGCTAATTTATAGTTGTGGCTTACGGAGTGGGGAACTTTTGGCCCTAAAACCAATCCACATTGATTCAAAAAGAAATATCGTTTTGTTGAAAAATGCGAAAGGTCAAAAAGATCGAATCACCCCTTTAAGTTTTAAAATATTGGAGATGTTACGTGCCTATTTCAAAGAATATAGGCCAAAAGTCTATTTATTTGAGGGGCAAAAAGCAGAAGTACCTTATGATGCTAGGAGCTTGCAACTAATCTTAAAACAAGCCTTAAAAAAAACCAACATAACGAAACCGGTCACCTTACATTGGTTAAGGCACAGCTATGCGACGCACCTATTAGAAAGCGGCACGGATTTAAGGTATATTCAGGAGCTTTTGGGGCATGCTAGCAGCAAGACGACTGAAATATATACGCATGTAAGTACTAAAAGCATACAGCAAATAAAAAGTCCATTTGATGATTTATAAATTAAATCATATATTTAAGGAAAGAAATAAAGCGAAACAAACCTTCGCTAATACATACCAAAATGGGTGGCTATGCGAAAGATCGTTTCGGGTATAAGTGAGTTATGCACAATTATAAACAGCATCATCATGACAAGGAACATTATTATTTCGTTTATACTTCTCCAGAATTTTTTGTTTGCACAAGCTCAGACAAAAATTATTGACATGCACATTCATTCCTATTCACAAAGCGACTTTGGAGTAGGAGAGCCAGCAAGCGACTCTTATGGAAAGAAAGGTGCTGCAAGTGCCGAAATACATCGGGCTGAAACTTTTACTGCTTTTAAAAAATGGAACATTGTGAAAGCTATGGTAAGTGGCAATCCCGAAAGTGTAGAAGAGTGGAGCACAAAGGATACCTATAATCGTGTTATTAGAGGAATACTGATTTTTTCTCCCAATGATTATGGATTGGACAGTGTTAAGTTTGAGCAGATGATAAAGGATAAAAAGATTGAAGTGTTTGGAGAAATTGGAGCATATTATGGTGGTACAACCCTAAGTGATTCTATATGGCAACCCTATTTACGCATTTGTGAGAGGTATGATATTCCTGTTGCAGTACATACAGGAGGGGGCGACCCAAGCGGAACTTATTCATGGTCACCTAAAGCAAGGTTAAAAATGGGTGACCCCTACTTGATTGAAGATGTTTTAATAAGATATCCTAAACTAAGGATTTATTTGATGCATAACGGTGGAGAAGAGTGGCATGAACATGCTTTAAGACTTATGGCTTATTATCCCCAATTATACACTGACATTGCTGCAATGCTTTGGGTCGAACCTAACGCACAAAGAACAGTGACACAGTTTCTTAAAAATGCAAAACATGCAGGCTACTTAAATCGAGTAATGTTTGGTTCTGACCAAATGGTATGGCCTTATGCGATTGAAAAATCAATTAAATTTCTAAATAGTTTGACTTTTCTAACTAAGCAAGACAAGGAAGACATATTCTATAACAATGCTGTAAAGTTTTTAAAGCTAACAACAAAATAACTGTGCCTAACATGGGTTTGGCAAAAGTGGCGGTTCAGTGCTACGCAGATCAGCCGCGGCTGATGGTTAATCAAACATTGGTTCTCCGCATCAATCCGCCGCGGCGGATGGTGAAAATCGCCACCTTCGCCAAGCCCGAAAACGTTATGGGCAAGTTTACTGGATGACATCTTATATCTTAAATAATTATTATATTTATAAAAAAGTGGAGATCAGCAACCACTCAAAAAACGGGGCGAAATCCGAAAAGCCATATGAGTAGGGAAAATAATTTAAAAATAAAAAAAATGAAACATTTAATTTATCTATTATCTATTTGCTTTTTTCTTACAAGTTGCAACAACAACAACAACAAAACCGTAAATATGGAAAAAGCTACTCAAGAAGCCAACGCTTTTATCAAAAACCAATTAGATTTTTTTACTAAAAACAGTTTAGAACTTGCTAAGTCAACCTTTGCTGATGATGCGGTCTTAATAGGCACAGATGCTGCTGAGTATCATGCAGGATGGTCAGAAATTGAGACTCCCTTAAAAGCGCAACTTACTACTATTAAAAACGCTCAATTCACCTATCGAAATTTAAAAGTAGTGATGAGCGATGACGGAAATATGGCTTCTTATACTCAAAAATCGGATTTTGCCTTTGTTGTTGATGACAAGCCTGGTGAAATAAAAGATCTCAGACTGAGTGGGGTAATTAAAAAAATAAATGGTGAATGGAAAACTGTTCAAATTCATTTTTCAATTGGCTTAAATGGACAAGCTGTTGACTATGAAACAACTAAGTAATAGTAACATGCTATAACTAGTTAGTGATGAGATATTTGTAGATATCGGTAAAATATTAGGGGCATCAATTTTTTTTACCTAAATCTAAGAAATATCAATTTGGTGAATTTTCTATACTTTATTACAAAGTCAAATATGTAGTTATTCCAACAACAACTGAAGAACCTAAAGAAAGCATAAGTCCTTTCAGTAAGAAAAGTAGAATTAAAACCAGCCCTTAACAACACATTTGCGATATGGCGGGTTTAGTGGTAAAAGAAACATTCTGCTTCTAATAAACATTGGTTGTAAAATGAAAGTAAGTGCTACTAAGTCCGCCATATCGCAAATCTGCAAACCGTTAGCGGGCATTGTAAAACGACACTACCAGCTAGACAAGTTAGCTTCTGAATTTTCAAATTAGCCTTATCGTAAAATATTTATTATTTTTCATTATATATTTATTGTATTTCAATAAATAATTGTATGTTTGCTGGTATAAACTTCAAATTCAAAATGGCTATAAATAATTTTTCAACAGTATTTCTCCGAATCATAATCGTTATTGTGGGACTTGTCGTTCTAACTTTGTGTGTATTTGCCTTTCCCCACATCGGAGAGGGTTTTACAGCCGAATTTCCGCAGGAACCGAAGTCAGGTTATTTGGTGATGGCATCGCTTTATACCGCTGCAATACCATTTTTCCTTGCATTGTATTTTGGCTTAAAACTACTCTCATACATTGATCTGAACAAAGCATTTTCTGAGGATTCGGTTTCTATCCTGCAAAAAATTGTGTATTGTGCAGTGGCTATGAGTATAGCACTGATGGTTTATATGCCGGCTGCCTACCATTTTGCGGAGATAGACGATGCACCAGGGGTGATAGTTTTTGCTTTTGTATTCGCCTGTATGCCTTTGGTGGTAGCTGTTTTTGCCGCTGTTCTAAAAAAGCTGTTGCAAAATGCGATTGATTTTAAAAAGGAAAACGATTTAACAGTTTAAGATATGGCAATTGTAGTAAATCTAGACGTTGTAATGGCTAAACGAAAAATGTCACTTAATGAACTTTCTGACCAAGTTGGATTGACTTTATCCAATCTTTCCATATTAAAAACTGGAAAAGCAAAAGCAATACGGTTTAGCACTTTGGAGACAATTTGTAAAGTATTAAAATGCCAACCTGGTGACATCTTAGAGTATTTTAATGACGAACAAAAAACAACGACCCGCTAACACGGGCTTGGCAAGAGTGGCGGTTCGGTGCTTCGCAAACACATTTGTGGTTAATCAAAATTTGGTTCTCTGCATCAACATTTGTGGTGAAAATTGCCAACTTCGCCAAGCCCGAAAACGTTGTTGCTATTCATCTTTTAAATTCGTGATTAGGGTAAAATCAGATATTTTTAAAATCGTATCATAGCATTTTCTAATCGGTTCTCTACTCTATCATTGTTTGTGAATTCTTCTAATATATTATCTACCTCTTCAGTAAAATCATTAAATAAATAATTGGCATCAACGTGATTTGCTAAATAGTTGTAAGTACCCCTAAAATTCGGACTGGCTATAAGTTGGCAAAACCGCTACCTTTCTGCTGCAGCTTCTGTCAACAGGGGGAGCAAGCCGATCATTTCTGATCGGCTTTTTTGTTTAATGTGTAATTAAGGGCAATG
>CAMDRO010000012.1 GCA_945906795.1 Spirosoma fluviale | reverse complement strand
AATACTCCACAGGCTCGTTTGCTAGGAGGTCTTCCAGTAGTTCAAGATCGTTATAAGTTATCTGGTAATTCATTCACCTTGCAATCTCTTCAAGCAGGTAAGCCAGAAATGTATACTGCTAGAGAATGGAAGCCTGAGCAAGTTAAAACAATTGAGTTTGGGTATAAAGGATTTTTAGGGGATAAATTATTAGCTGACTTTTATATCTACCAATCTAATTATCTTAATTTCAATGCAGCCATGACGGTCGTTCAATTGCCTTCTCAGCACAAAGACGCAACGGTGGTAGGAAATAAAGTTTTTAATTTCCCTTCAAACGTTCAGAATGAAGTGGTTACTAACGGTTGGGGATTAAGTTTAGATTACCAATTAGGATCTAACTGGGCATTAGGGACAAACGTTTCTTACAACGCAGTTAAGGATAATGGAGGTTTAGTGGATTATCAATTAGCGTTCAACACACCTAACTACCGTACAAACGTGACTTTAGGTAACCGTAACATCGGTGGTTCTGGTTGGGGATTCAGTACTGCTTGGAGATTCCAAGACCAATTTGTTTGGCAATCAGGCATTGTAAATCAAGTGGTTAATCAAACCCAACAAAGCTTAATTCCTGCTTTCCATACCTTAGATGCGCAGGTTAGCAAGAAATTATCTGCGATGAAGACTATTTTGAAAGTTGGTGGTTCTAATCTATTAGGTGCTGCTTATACGACAGGTTGGGCTAATCCAACGGTTGGTAGTATTTACTATGTTTCTTTAACTTTTGATCAGTTATTGAATAAGTAAAATTCATATAAAATTATCTTGAGGCTGTCCCTAAAAGGACAGCCTCTTTTTTTGTACCTTTGCGAATTATATTTGATTTTTCTCTATGCAGCAACCCAAAGATTTAACTGGTTTTTCTCACATTGAGGTGTTGGGCGCTCGTGAACATAATTTAAAAAACATTGATGTCTCCATTCCCCGCAACCAGCTAGTCGTGATTACTGGCATTTCAGGTTCTGGGAAATCTTCATTAGCCTTCGATACGATTTATGCGGAAGGCCAAAGGCGCTACATGGAAAGTTTTTCCGCCTATGCCCGTTCATTTTTAGGGAATATGGAACGCCCTGACGTGGATAAAATAAATGGCTTGTCTCCCGTGATATCCATTGAACAGAAGACCACTTCTAAGAATCCAAGGTCGACCGTTGGAACCACCACGGAGATATATGATTTTATGCGCTTGCTTTTTGCGCGTGCTTCCGATGCTTTTTCCTATTTATCCGGAGAGCGGATGGTCAAGCAGTCGGTGGATCAAATCATATCGACCTTAATGAGTCAATTTTCTTCATCCAAAGTGTGGTTTTTGGCGCCATTAGTGAAGGGGCGCAAAGGACATTATCGAGAGCTTTTTGTTCAAATAGCGAAGTGGGGATATACCAAAGTTCGCGTGGACGGCGAAGTGATGGATCTGATTCCCAAAATGCAATTAGACCGTTTTAAAGTGCATGACGTAGAAGTTGTGGTGGATCGACTCATCGTATCTGATACCGAAAGGCTACGAATTTCACAATCGTTGCAGACGGCGACCAACTTAGGAAAAGGCCAAGTTTTTGTCTTGGACGAAAAGGGGAAATTGCATTATTTTTCCCAAACTTTGATGGATCCTAAAACAGGTTTGTCCTATGATGAACCCGCCCCTAATTCCTTTTCCTTTAATAGCCCTTATGGTGCATGTCCTTGTTGCAATGGCCTAGGAGTTGTGGAAGAAATCACCGAAGAATCTGTCATTCCAGACCCGTCCCTTAGTATTATTCGTGGCGCTATTGCGCCGATTGGTGAATATCGAGAGTTGTGGATTTTCAAGCAATTAGAGGTGCTGTTAAAACCTTATTCAGTCGGTTTGTCGACACCCATTGCAAAATTCCCTCGGGAGGCTCTTGATCTTATGTTATATGGTACCGATGAACCTGTTCCCGTGCCTTCAAAAAAATATGTGGGTACCGAGTGGAGTACCAAATATGATGGAATTATAAATTTTCTGAAGCGCCAACAAGATAACGGGTCTGAAAAAACTCAAGACTGGTTGAAGGATTTTTTAGAGATTAAAATTTGCCTGGACTGTGATGGGTTTAGGCTGAAAAAGGAGTCCTTGCATTTTAAAATTGACGGCAAGCATATAGGCGAATTAGCCCAAATGGATGTTGTTGATTTGGCCGATTGGTTTTCTGATTTGGAGGAAAGGATTTCAGACCGACAAAGACAAATTGCCACAGAAGTATTGAAAGAAATTAAAAAGAGAATTGGTTTTTTGACGCAAATAGGGCTTACTTATTTGACGCTCGACCGACCGATGAAAAGTTTGTCTGGCGGGGAATCCCAACGAATTAGACTCGCGACTCAAATCGGAACTCAATTAGTCGGTGTGCTTTATATCATGGATGAACCATCCATCGGCTTACATCAGCGCGATAATGAAAAGTTGATTTTAGCCTTAAAAGATTTACGCGACTTAGGAAATTCAGTGCTTGTCGTCGAACATGACAAAGACATGATGTTGGAGTCCGATTACATATTGGATATTGGCCCTGGAGCGGGCCGACATGGAGGCCATATTATTGGTTTTGGGAGTCCTTCGGAATTTTTGAAATTAGGTACCCCGACGGCAAAATACCTGAATGGGGCTTTGAAAATCTCCGCGCCAACCGTTCGTAGAATTGGAACTGGAAATTCCATTGTGCTTAAAGGGGCACATGGAAATAATTTAAAAAATGTAAGTGTTGAATTTCCCTTAGGGAAGTTTATTACCGTGACAGGTGTTTCTGGATCCGGGAAATCGACCTTAATTCATGATACGTTGGTGTTAAAATTGAAGCAGTTTTTTGATCGAACCAAACGTGAGCCTTTGCCTTTTAAGTCAATCACGGGTTTGGAATTTATCGATAAAGTTATTGAGGTGGATCAGTCGCCCATAGGTCGCACCCCACGTTCCAATCCGGCTACTTATACCAATATGTACACAGACATCAGGACTTTATATTGTGAATTACCGGAGTCTAAAATTCGTGGATACAAAGCGGGACGTTTCAGTTTTAATGTCAAAGGAGGTCGCTGCGAGGGTTGTGAAGGAGCAGGCCGAAAAAAAATAGAGATGGAGTTCCTGCCTGACGTGTTTGTCGAATGCGAAACCTGTAAGGGCAAAAGGTTTAATCGTGAAACTTTGGAAGTTCGCTTTAAGGGTAAATCGATTTCCGATGTATTGGATATGACGGTCGAGCAGGCACTTGATTTTTTTGAAAATCAACCTAGAATTTTTAAAAGGGTTCAGACTTTATCTGAGGTGGGTTTGGGTTATATTACATTAGGCCAGCATGCTACGACCTTGTCTGGAGGAGAGGCTCAGCGCGTAAAATTAGCAGAGGAATTATCAAAAAAAGATACGGGTAAAACATTGTATGTACTCGACGAACCTACCACAGGTTTACATTTTCAAGATGTCAAATTGCTCTTAGATGTGTTGCAAAAGCTAGTGGACAAAGGAAATACTGTTTTGGTGATTGAACATAATATGGATGTGATTAAAGTATCGGATTATATTATTGACATGGGCCCCGAGGGAGGAAATGCCGGGGGCCAATTGCTCATTTCGGGGACACCGGAGCAAGTGGCTAAAGCTAAAAATAGCCATACAGGAAGATTTTTGAAAAAAGAACTTTAGCTTTGGACTAGATTGAAGGTAATTTGCCTACGATAAAAATTCACCTTAAAATATGATCAATATGATTTTTTTCTAGCGTAAATTTATTTAGTTTTCGGCTTGAAATAATGAAATGCTATTTGTAACCTTTGGGCGTTTTTTTAATAAATGTATATGACTTATTTTTTTCAATTTCTTTTTATCGCTTTACTCGCTTCCATGGGGTATTTAATCGCCATGCGATTTAAAGGTATATTGGCCACCATTCGATTGTCGCAACCAGTTTATTTATCAGACCAACCAGCCGAACGCTGGAAGCGGGTATTTCTGTTAGCTTTTGGACAAAAAAAGATGTTTCAAAAGCCCGTCGTGGGCATCATGCATTTTTTGATTTACATCGGTTTTATTTTGATCAATGCAGAGATACTGGAGATTATGTTGGATGGAATTTTTGGAACACATCGTTTGTTTGCTCCCTTTTTAGGATCGCTTTACCCCTTGCTTTTGAATTTTTTCGAGCTCTTAGCCGGCGGTGTATTTTTAGCTTGTTTCGTATTTTTTGCACGTCGGGGTATTTTCAAAGTTCATCGTTTGCAATCAGAAAATCATTCAGAATTAAAAGGGTTTCCGATCCGAGATGCCTATACTATTTTAATTGTTGAGTGCGTGTTGATGTTGGCCCTGTGGACCATGAACGCTACGGATGCAATCTTACAAAGTAGGGCGGTGGAACATTATCACGTGGTAGGCTCGTTCATTGTGTCAAAAAATTTAATTATATTTTTGGATTCTTATAGTACGGAAGTCTTGTATTTAATGGAGCGAATTGCTTGGTGGTTTCACATCGCCGGCATCTTAGGATTTGCGCTTTATGTGACTTATTCAAAGCATTTGCACATCTTTTTTGCGTTTCCATCCGCTTATTTTTCTAGTTTAAAATCGTCTGCCTATATTCCTAGTTTGGCATCTGTGACACATGAAGTGAAGTTGATGTTAGGCCAACCCGTATCAGGTGAAGCTGCGCCGACCAACTTGCGGTTTGGGGCAAAAGACGTCATGGATTTGAATTGGAAAAATCTTTTAGACGCCTATAGTTGTACTGAATGTGGCCGCTGTACGGATCAATGTCCGGCCAATCAAACAGGTAAATTATTATCTCCTCGAAAAATAATGATGGATACCAGAGATCGATTGGAGGAAGTGGGGGTTATTTTGTCCAAAAATAAAGGCCAATTTGTCGAGGATGGAAAATCATTGCTCGATAAAATTAGTGGGGAGGAATTACGTGCTTGCACCACTTGTCAAGCGTGCGTGGAGGCCTGCCCCATGGAATTGTCGCCCCTAAACATTATTATGGAACTGAGAAGGTACCAAATCATGGAAATGTCAGATGCTCCTGCGGCATGGAATTCGATGTTTTCCAATATTGAAACAAATCAAGCCCCCTGGAAATTCAATCCTTCGGATCGAATGAATTGGGCAAAATCATAAGCCATGAAAAAAATATTAATGGGTTTGATCGCCATTATAGCCCTTTATTTTGTGGGTCCTCAGCCAAAAGCCCCCCTGTTGAATGCAAGTCCTACTTGGACCAGCATCCCTGATTCCATGAGGCAGATTTCTTCTTTTATTAGGGGAAAAGAATTCGAAAATAAGGAGCTAAAACCTGGTAATGAAGCTAAAATTATTTGGGCTGATTCATTGAAGCCCCAAAAAACTAAATATGCATTTTTGTATGTGCACGGGTTTTCTGCATCGCAAATGGAGGGAGATCCGGTACACCGACAAGTTGCTGCGGCGTTTAATGGAAATTTGGTATTGGCTAGAGTAGCTGGACATGGAGAAAAGACCTCAGATCGCACTTTGGGAAATGTTACGGCAGATGATTATTATGCAAGTGTCGAAAATTATTTGGCTATAGCTAAAAAGGTAGGCCAAGAAGTAATTGTCATGGGAACCTCTTTTGGGGGAGCAATGACGGTTTATTTAGCCTCCAAACATCCAGAAATCAAGGCAATCATTTTATATGGACCTTGTATTGAGGTGGCTGATCCGAGTGCGACTTTGTTAGATAATCCTTGGGGGCTCCAATTAGCCCGACTCATCAAAGGGGGTGATTATAATGAAATACCGACTAAAAATAAGGCACATGATGCCTATTGGAATTTGCATTATCGTTTTGAGGCTGTGGTAGAAATGCAAAATTTCTTAACGCATACGATGAATAAAGAAGTTTTTAGCCAGGTAAAAATTCCTGTTTTATTGACCTATTATTATAAGGATGAGGCTCATCAGGATCAGGTAGTTTCGGTCAAAGCGATGCAAAAAATGTTTCCAGAGTTAGGAACATCCTCCGCTCTTAAGCGTGAAATAGCATTTCCGGAATCGGGTGATCACGTCATCACCTCACCCATTTTGGGAAATAAAACCGAATTGCCGATGCAAGCATCCATTAATTTTTTAATTGATGTCGTAAAATTAAATAAGTAATATGTCAGAGATGGTGTTGAATATTCGAACAATGGCTGATTATTTAGCCAAGGGTGAAATGCCAGAATATTTGTTTTGGGTGGGTTGTGCAGGTTCTTTTGACGACCGACAAAAAAAAGTGACGCGTGCTTTTTGTGAGATTTTACAAAAGGCTGAAATTTCATATGCCGTTTTAGGAACAGAGGAATCATGTACTGGAGATCCAGCTAGAAGAAGTGGAAATGAATTTTTATTTCAAATGCAGGCGATGACTAATATTGAGGTGCTCAATATGTACCAAGTGAAAAAGATTGTGACGGCCTGTCCACATTGTTTTAATACATTGAAAAACGAATATCCGAGTCTGGGGGGAAGTTATGAGGTCATTCACCACACAGAGTTGTTGGCCCAATTGCTAAAAGAGGGTAAAATAGAAATTTCTGAGGAAAGGGAGGAAATCGCATTCCATGATTCTTGTTATTTGGGTCGTGGAAATGGGATTTATGAAGCGCCTCGAGAAATCATTTCGCAGCTTCAAAAAGATCTTAAAGAGCTAAAAAGTTGCCGCACGAAAGGACTTTGTTGTGGTGCCGGTGGTGCCCAAGTTTTTAAGGAGCCCGAGCCGGGAGCCGTCGACATACAAGTAAAACGAACAGAAGAGATTATTGAATCTGGAGTAAAAAAAGTAGCGATCGCCTGTCCTTTTTGTATGGTGATGATTCAAGATGGTTTAAATAAAACAGGCCATGACCAAGAAATCCAAGTAGTAGACTTAGCTGAGTTGGTCCAAAAAGCAATGAAATAAGATGTATATACCATTCGAACAATTACCCGATCAGTCCCGTGTGTGGGTGTATCAAGCAAATCGTCCCTTGTTGGCCGATGAAATGGAACAAATAAGTTCTTTTTTGACACATGAAATGAATGCCTGGGCTGCCCATGGATCTCCGCTGAATGCTTCTTTTGAGATTCGTTTTAATCAAGTTGTTATTGTTGCGGTCAATGAAGATGTGAATGAGGCTTCAGGTTGTTCGATCGATGCGTCGACACGCTGGTTTAAATCTTTAGGAGAAATGCTCAACGTTGATTTTTTTGACCGGCAAATTGCCAAAATTCAAGGGGAGCAAATCTCACTTATACCGATAACATCGATTAAAGATTTTATTCTTAACGCTAATTTGTCAGAAGAAGATTTCATCATCCCACTTCAAACAGCAGACTTGGGTCAATACAGAAATCAATGGCTTCAGACGGTTCGCCAGTCTTGGCTGAAAAAATATTTCAAAATAGCCAGTTTGTAATATGGCTGAAGATTTAATCAAAATTAGCGGATCAAGAGCAGACCAATATGCGAATTTGTATCCTCAGATAAAGTCTTTATTGGCAGGGGAATCTGATCAATATGCTAACCTTGCTAATATTGCCGCGGCAATCCATGATATTTTTGGTTTTTTTTGGATTGGATTTTATTTAGTTAAGGGAGATGAACTCGTTTTAGGACCATTTCAAGGACCCGTAGCCTGTACTCGAATTCCTTTTCATAAAGGAGTTTGTGGACACGCCTACACGCAAAGAAAAACAGTTATTGTTCCTAATGTGGATGAATTCCCTGGCCATATCGCCTGTGCCTCTGCTTCAAAATCGGAAATAGTGATTCCCGTATTTCATGAGAACCAAGTAGTTTTAGTCTTAGATGTGGACTCGGATTGTTTGAATGATTTTAATAAGGAAGACCAAATAGGCCTTGAGAAAATCATGGGACTTATTAGTGAAAATTGGTCAAATTGGAATTAGCGTAGTTTAGCGATTACCGTTTCTCCGCCGACAGGCTTATCGCCTAAATTGACACAAATTTCGGCATCTAAGGGCAAGAAAATATCGATTCTACTTCCAAATTTTATAAATCCAAATTCTGAACCTTGAGTGACAGGTTCGTTTTCTTTGGCATACCAACAAATTCTTTTAGCCAGTGCGCCGGCTATTTGGCGGAACAATATTTCAGTTCCGTTGGCATGCTTGACCACATAAGTCGTGCGTTCATTTTCCGTACTTGACTTAGGATGCCAAGCTACCAGAAATTTGCCCGGATGATATTTGAAATAAGAAACTATGCCCGAAATGGGATTGAAATTGATGTGCACATTTAAGGGCGACATAAAAATAGAAATCTGTCTACGTGTACCCTTAAAATATTCAGATTCTACCGTTTCTTCGATGACAACTACTTTTCCGTCTGCCGGGGCAATAATATGTTGTGGATTTATTTCCGTATGACGTGTCGGAACTCTGAAAAACTGCAAAATGATTAAATAAAATAGGGAAGTAATGACAACCATGAATTCCCTTAGGTATTCTCGATCTGGAAAGAAATAGGCAAAAAGCGCATTGATGCCTAAGACAATGATGAGTGATGTGATTAATAAAGTCCTTCCTTCGCGGTGTAAGGTCATAATTTAATTATTTCAATAGGTAACTTATTGTTCTAAGCTTGGATTCAGAAGTCAAAATTAGCCATTTTCGTTTAAATTATGTCAAGATTTTTAATTCATACGATAAGAATTATTTAAATTTTATATAAAAAAATTGCATTTTTGGTACGAATTAAATTCCTATGAGGTATTTCCAATTGTTTTTTTTCTTTCTTTTTGTTTTGTTGGCCAGACCCATTTCTGCTCAAGAAGCTAAATGGATTCATCCGTCAACGGGAAATTTTTATCAGATTAATTTTGAAACCCAAGCTTTATTTGAAAATAAGGATGGGATCCATTGGAATAAAATAGCGGACCTTAGCTTTGAAGATATTAAAAGCCATGATTTGATTTTAGGGAATTTAAATTACCAAGAAATTCCTATTCCAGGTTCCAATTTATCGTATTTAATGGTTAGTTGCACGGGGCAAGTATATCAATTAGATCGTAAAAATTGGATTTTAAAACGCATCGATCAAACTTTTTTTCGTGGGGCAAACTGTAAAGCAGTTAAGTTTTTACGCAATGACATATTGTATTCTTTTGGGGGATACGGATTTTGGCAATCATCTAATGTGTTAACTAAATATGATCCCAAAAATAAAGAATGGATGAGTATAGGCACTAAGGGACAAATACCCATTGCGATCAATGATGGAATTTCAGCGTATATCCCTTCAAAAGATATTTTTATCACGATGGCGAATTTGCAGGTCAATGATTCTCGATTATACAATAGTTCAGTAATCGATTGGAACATATATGAATATCGATTTAAGAATCAAGAATTTTTGAAAGTAGGAACAGTACACTTAGAAGAGTTAAAGAAATATTTAGAAAAAGATCTGTATAGAAATTTTTTGTTCAACGGAAGATACTTTGTTTTAATAGATAAGTCCGTTCAGGTGTATCGCTATGATACGATGATCATCATTGATCTTTTGGATAATTTCAAAACTTACCATTGGCTTAATTCAGGCAGATTGCCAATTACAGCAAATAATGCTAGTGAGCAGGAAATACGTTTCAAGGGGAAAGACTCACTGGCCTGGTCATCTAATTTCAGTTCTAAAAACCAAGTAAATAAGAATTCAATTCAATACATCATTTCTATTAAAAATGTTTTAGCTGATTCGGAATATTTAGGGAAACTGACAGATGAACCTTGGTACATTGAATTCTTTAAGGTTTTTATATTATGCTCGGGTGTTTTAGTCAGTATATTTTTAGTATATATTTTTGGGAATCTGCGCAGAAGTAGGCTTAGGCGAAATTTAAAAATCGTTTTAGGGGAAAATGAGCAAAAGTTTTTAGATTTTCTTTTGTTACATTACAATGAGGGTTATGTTAATGGGCATCAATTGATTGCTTTTTTTGGTCGACATAAAAGTGCTCCTGAATCTCAACGACAATTTAGATCCAAATTGATTGACAATTTTACCAAGTCTTTATCTTTAGTTTTTCAAGAAAGTAATATTTTGGATATTCAACAAGACGAGAAGGATCAGAGGATGTTGAACTATCGATTGAATAGTAAGATGTATAAAATTCTCTCTAAGCTCTAATTATTTTTGAAAAATGATGACTGGATCAGTCTCAATGGTGTTGCTTTGGTGGAATGCTTTGTCTTTGACGTAAATTTGGAATTTTAGCGTATCGTTAAATTCAGTAAAAAGAGGCGAATACCCTTTGTAGAAGGCATAAACAAATTGAGTTGAATAGGAAATAGATCCTTCTATCGGACCCGGTTTTTGGTCGGGGCGCAATTGAAAATTCATTAATCCGCCAATTTTTGGGCTAAACAACACAGGAACATATTTGCCATTTTTCTTCAATAACACATCTACCTCGAAATTTCTAAAGTCCTTATATTTCACATTTGCTTTTATTTCTGCGGCTGTAATGCCAAGGTCCCCATCGCCATCCTCAAAACGAACACTCATAATAATCGAATCGATTTTTGTTTTACCACCAAAGCCATCACTACTTGTTTTGGTGATTTTTTGAATGGATTCAAACGAGATGGCCGGTGTGGTGCTAAAATCAGGTTCCTTCACACAGCTCAACAGGAGTAGCGTAATAGAAATAGTCAAACTGAATAAAAAACTTTTATTGGACATCCAATTCTTACATTAAGAATCGTAAAGTTAATGATTTGGTTTAATTTTGTATGAAATTTGAAATAAAAGGTATGCAAGAAAATCCTGAGGCGGTGGAGTTACAAATAGAAGCGCTAAAAGGTAAAGTTTTAGCGTTGGGTTCTGCCAATTTCGAGGTTTTGGCATTAGAGGTTTTTAATTTCCAAGCGCTACATAATCCCATATATCAGTCTTTCCTAAGGATGCTCAATTGTTCGGTGGATTCTATTCAAACAATCGATCAAATTCCTTTTTTGCCCATTGAGCTTTTTAAAACATACCAAGTTCAAACAGGGTTCTCCCCCGTGCTCTTCGATTTTGAAAGTTCCGGTACTACTGGACAAATACCTTCAAAACATGCCGTTTGCGATCCTGAATTTTACAAAATAAATGCACTGAGTGCGTTTAATCAGCTTTTTGGCTCAACGACGGATTATCACATTTTTGCCTTGTTGCCCTCTTATTTGGAAAGGAATACCTCGAGTTTGGTTTTTATGATGGACCATTTCATTCAAGAATCAAAATCTGAATTTTCTGGATTTTATTTAAATCAATACCCTGAATTAGTGGCTCAAATTAAAGAAGCACTAAAAACAAATCGGAAAATTTGGCTGATGGGAGTGACTTTTGGACTTTTAGATTGGATCGATTCAGGCCAAGATTTTTCATTTTGGAATGAGGCGATCAAAGAAGGTAGAATCATCGTTATGGAAACAGGCGGCATGAAAGGGCGTCGAGAAGAGTGGATACGAGATCGCATTCATACCTACATGATGGAGCACATGGGCTTCAAAAAAGTAGCTTCTGAATATGGAATGACGGAATTATTTTCTCAAGCTTATTCGTTTTCAGAAGGAATTTTTGTCCCGGCTAAAACCATGCGCGTGCTCCTGCGAGAGGTGAATGATCCATTTTCATTGGTTAAAAGTCCAGGGAAAGTGGGCGGAATCAAAGTGATTGATTTGGCTAATATTGAATCTTGCTCCTTTGTTGAAACCCGAGACTTAGGTTCGCTAGAAGATGACGGCATTCGATTTAAAGTCTTGGGCCGCTTTGATAATTCAGAAATGCGGGGTTGTAGCATGATGGTATCAGCGCCTTAATTATTAATTTTAAGGATGTGGGACTAACCATGACGACCCATCCGTATAAAATTCATTTTTCCAAATAGGAACTTCTTTTTTTAAGGTGTCGATCAACCATTGACATGCTTCAAAAGCCTCTGCTCGATGTACACAAGTTACCCCGATGATCACCGCGATATCGCCAATTTCCAAAGGTCCTGTTCGATGACAAACGGCTACTTTGATGATCGGCCATTTTTCTCCCGCTGCAGTAATTAATCTGCCTATTTGTTTAACAGCCATGGGAGAATAAGCCTCCATGGTTAAAGCATTCACCTCTTTTCCCTGATTTTTATTTCGGATGGTACCTATGAACAAACAAATTCCTCCAGCCTCTGCAGATTGCAAAAATTGGAATTGGGGATCGATTAAAAGTGGGGAATCGATTAACTCAATTTTCTGTTTCATGTTTATTTTCTTTGATAGGTCAAAAAGCTATATTGGAACTTATTTTTTTCATCGGTAATACCCCTTTCACGGGCTACAACTTCCCAGGTATCTGTTGGGATTTCCGGGAAATAAGTGTCCCCATCAAAAATATCATGTAATTGGGTAACTAATATCTGATCCGCATGGGCAAGGCTTAATTGGTATATTTCAGCGCCACCCACAATATAAATATCTTCTCTTGAAATCGATTTAGCTTTTAAAATAGCCTCATCCATTGAATTTACCGTAATAATACCCTCTGGCTTAAATTCGGCCTGTCGAGTGATGGCGATCGTAGTCCGATTAGGTAAAGGTCGGCCTATGGACTCATAGGTTTTTCTCCCCATGATGATCACATGACCCGTAGTAAGCGCCTTAAAACGCTGAAGATCAGCAGGTAAATGCCAGATCAACACATTGTTTTTTCCAATGACTCTATTCTCATCAAAAGCGACTAATATTTTTATCAATTGTTCTAATTTTTTATCAAAAATAAGAGATTTTTCGGGATCTATTTAGCCCTATGCGGATATAAATGGATTTATGAAAAATTGATAAATTTATTTTCAATTATGCTTCCCAATTTGAGCGCAAACCACTAATTTTGTACAATTTTTGAGCCATACTGAAAGGCCAACTATTTTTAAAATTATAACGCTTTAAATTTATATCATCCTGTGCCTAAAGATTCGTCGATTAAATCAGTCCTAATTATTGGTTCCGGTCCCATTGTTATTGGTCAAGCTTGTGAATTTGATTATGCAGGTTCTCAAGCGGCTCGCTCCTTGCGAGAAGAGGGCATCGAGGTCATTTTAATTAATTCTAATCCAGCGACTATTATGACGGATCCGATGAATGCGGATCACGTGTATTTGAAACCATTAGAAAAGGCGTCCATTATTCATATTTTAGAGCGTCATCAAATCGATGCGGTTTTACCTACCATGGGAGGACAAACAGCCTTAAATTTGGCGATCGATTGTGATGCGGCAGGTGTTTGGGAAAAGTATGGCGTACGTATTATTGGCGTAGATATAGCGGCAATTGAAACGACGGAGGATCGTGAGAAGTTTCGTTTGAAAATGATTGAGATTGGCGTTGGGGTTTGTAAAGGTCGTACGGCTCGTTCTTTTCTGGAAGGAAAGGAGATTGCTCAGGAAACGGGATTCCCCTTGGTGATTCGTCCATCCTTTACCCTTGGAGGTACTGGGGGTGGTTTTGTTCATGACCAGAAGGACTTTGACGCAGCATTAAATAAAGGTTTGCACGCTTCTCCTACGCATGAGGTATTGGTGGAACAATCTATCATGGGATGGAAAGAATTTGAATTAGAGTTGCTTCGTGATCATATTGGTAATGTCGTCATCATTTGCTCGATTGAGAATTTTGACCCGATGGGAATTCATACCGGAGATTCTATTACGGTGGCTCCTGCGATGACTTTGCCTGATACAACTTACCAACGAATGAGAGATACGGCCATCAAGATGATGAATGCCATAGGTACTTTTGCGGGTGGGTGTAATGTTCAGTTTTCTTTAAATCCAGAAACAGATGAAATTATAGCGATTGAAGTAAACCCAAGGGTTTCTAGATCTTCTGCTTTGGCATCAAAAGCAACGGGTTATCCGATTGCCAAAATTGCGGCTAAAATGGCCATTGGGTATAATTTGGATGAGTTAACCAATGCGATTACAGGAACGACCTCAGCGTATTTTGAGCCGGCCTTGGATTATGTGATTGTCAAAGTGCCAAGATGGAATTTTGATAAGTTTAAAGGAGCTGATCGTACGCTCGGTTTGCAAATGAAATCGGTGGGTGAAACCATGGGTATCGGACGTAATTTCCAGGAGGCGCTTCAGAAAGCATGTCAATCGTTAGAGATTAAGCGAAATGGGATGGGTGCGGATGGAAAAGAATTGAAGGATCAAGATGCGATTATGTATTCGCTTGCCAACCCTTCTTGGAATCGTTTGTTCCATATTTATGATGCCTTCAAAATGGGCATTTCATTTAAGACGATTCAGCAATTAACTAAAATTGACAAGTGGTTTTTGAATCAAATCGAGGATTTGGTTCGTTTGGAGAAAGAAATAGAGAAGTACTCGGTTCACAATATACCCAAGATTTTACTCGAAGAAGCTAAGCATAAAGGTTTTGCGGATCGACAAATTGCGCATACTTTACGTTGTTTAGAATCAGAGGTTTATGATCAGCGTAATAGCTTAGGCATTAAGCGTATCTATAAATGTGTGGATACCTGTGCGGCTGAATTTGAAGCAAAGACTCCTTATTATTATTCTACTTTTGGACAGGAAGGTGCAGATGTTTTGGATAATGAATCCGTTGTATCAACGAAGAAAAAGGTGGTTGTTTTGGGTTCGGGTCCCAACCGGATTGGTCAGGGAATCGAGTTTGACTATTCTTGTGTGCATGGGGTATTAGCAGCTAAAGAAGCTGGTTATGAGACGATTATGATTAATTCAAATCCTGAGACGGTGTCAACGGATTTTGATATAGCTGATAAATTGTATTTTGAACCCGTATTTTGGGAGCATGTCTATGACATCATTCAGCATGAAAAACCGGAGGGTGTGATTGTGCAATTAGGTGGCCAAACGGCCTTGAAGTTGGCCGAGAAGCTGTCGAAATATGGCATTAAAATTTTAGGTACTTCCTTTGAGGCTTTGGATTTAGCAGAAGACCGTGGAGCTTTCTCCAGTCTATTGAAAGATTTAAATATACCTTATCCAAGGTTTGGCGTTTGTGAAGATGCTGATAATGCAGCAGCGCTTGGACGTGAGTTAGGATATCCGTTGTTGGTCCGTCCATCCTATGTTTTGGGAGGTCAGTCCATGAAAATAGTCATCAATGAGCAGGAATTAGAGCAACATGTGGTGGATATTTTACGTGATATTCCTGGTAACAAAATCTTGTTGGATCACTTCTTAGAAAATGCGATTGAGGCGGAGGCAGATGCCATTTGTGATGGAGAAGATGTATACATTATAGGTCTGATGGAGCATATTGAGCCTGCAGGTATTCACTCAGGCGACTCTCATTCGGTGTTACCTCCCTTTGATTTGTCGGATCATGTGATTAAGCAAATTGAAGATCACACACGCAAGATTGCGGTGGCATTGAAGACCCAAGGTCTATTGAACATTCAGTTTGCCATAAAAAATGAAGTGGTGTATATTATTGAAGCCAATCCTCGTGCTTCGCGGACCGTGCCATTTATTTGTAAGGCATACCAAGAACCCTACGTTAATTACGCGACGAAGGTGATGTTGGGCGATAAGAAGGTCAAAGATTTCAATTTCAAACCAGTGAAAAAAGGATATGCCATTAAGATTCCTGTTTTTTCATTCTCTAAGTTTCCCAATGTAAATATGGAGCTAGGACCCGAAATGAAATCGACTGGGGAAGCGATTTATTTTATTGATGATTTGAAAGATGATTTCTTTCGCAAGGTGTATGGAGAACGAAATTTATATTTAAGCCGCTAAATAAAATGTTAAAAGTACTCGCTTTTGGATTAGTGTTTTACTATGTCATTTGGCCTTTGGTGCGATTCCTGTTTAAGGGATTTATCATTACTCAGGTCCATAGAAAGATGTCGGAGCAAGATATTCGTTCCAAACAAGCCGCTTCACAAGCGCGTAGGGAAGGTTCGATTGACGTGGATTATGTTCCGCCTGCCGGGAAAAAAACGGGTAAAAAACCGCTGGCCGACGATGGAGATTATGTGCCTTATGAGGAGGTAAAAGATTAACCTAACACAAGACCTGCAATTATTTTCGGGAAATCTCGGTGCTCAAAAACTTGTCCTTTTTTGGCAACATCTGCGGCCGTATCTGTCGGCAATACAGGGAAAGAGCTTTGAAAAATAATGCCACCTTCATCGTAATGTTCATTCACGAAATGAATGGTGATTCCGGATTCTTTCTCTCCCGCTTCCACGACAGCCTCATGTACAAAATGCCCATACATTCCTTTTCCACCAAATTTGGGCAATAATGCGGGGTGTAAATTGACAATTCTTTGTGGATACGCTTGAATAAAATCGCTTGGAATCAGCCATAAAAAGCCAGCTAAAATAACCCAATCTGTATTTAAAGATTGGATTTTTTTTAACAAAGTCCCATCCTTATATTCAGCTCTTGTGAAAATGGTACAAGGAATAGCTAATCTTTCTGCCCGTGAAATAACACCAGCTTCTGGATTGTTGGAAAAGATATGCGTGATTAAAACCTCCGTGGAATCCTTGAAATATTCACATATTTTTTCGGCGTTTGAGCCAGAACCAGAGGCGAAAATGACTAAATTTTTCAAGGGTATTCCATTATTTACCACAAATTTAGGCTTAAATCAGGAACCTTTTGGGTTTTATGTCAGTTTTAATTGATATTCTAATAAATTTGAGGCATGAAAATAGGGATTATTTGTTATCCTACTTATGGGGGTAGTGGCGTGGTGGCCACAGAATTAGGAAAGGCTTTAGCGTCTGTAGGACACGAAGTACATTTTATAACCTATACCCAACCGCCCCGATTGGATTTCTTTAGCGAAAATATTTTTTATCATGAAGTTTCAGTAGCCTCCTATCCGCTCTTTGAATATTTACCCTACGAATCAGCGCTAGCCAGTAAAATGGTGGACGTGACGATTAACGAGCAGCTCGATTTGATTCACGTTCACTATGCTATTCCCCATGCTTCAGCTGCCTATTTGGCCAAGCAAATTTTAAAATATAAAGGTATCCACGTTCCCGTTATTACTACGCTTCACGGAACCGACATTACTTTAGTGGGACGTGATCCATCTTTTGAACCTGTAGTCACTTTTTCCATCAATGAATCTGATGGGGTTACAGCAGTTTCTGAAAGTCTCAAAAATGATACGTATTCTTCCTTTGAAATTTTAAGCAACATCGAGGTGATCCCCAATTTTATTGACCTTGAGCGATTTAAAAAACAACCTAAAGAGCATTTTAAATTAGCCATTTGTCCACAAGGGGAAAAGCTATTAATTCATACGTCCAATTTCCGAAAAGTAAAACGAATCGAAGATATTATTCAAGTTTTTGCCAAAGTCCAAAAACAGATTCCTTCCAAGCTTTTATTAGTGGGCGATGGACCAGAAAGAACAGCTATAGAAGTATTGTGTAGGGAATTGGGGGTTCAAGCAGATGTTCGTTTTCTTGGCAAATTGGATGCGATTGAGGAGGTGTTATCGCTGGCCGACTTATTTTTGCTGACTTCTGAAAAAGAGAGTTTTGGTTTGTCTGCACTGGAAGCGATGGCCTGTGAAGTGCCAGTCATTTCCTCTAATGCCGGTGGCATAACGGAAGTAAACATTCACGGGGAAACAGGATTTGTGAGTGAAATAGGCGATGTGGATGATATGGCAAAAAACGCGATCATGATATTATCAGACCCCATTTTACATGCGACCATGAAAAAAAATGCATTGGAGCGCGCAAAATTATTTGACATCAAAAAGGTTCTACCCTTGTACGAAAAGTACTACGAAAAAATTGTGGGTCAAAGTTGGCGCTTCCCCAACCCCAATTTATTAGAAAACGATACTGAAATCGAAGATTAATTGATCAATGTAACGCTCTGAAGATCTGTGGTTTGTTCTAATAATTCCAACATAGTTTGTTGGAGAACGGGATGTAAAAAATTAGGAGCAATCTCTGCCATGGGAATTAAAACAAAGCGTCTATGGGCAATTTGAGGATGTGGAATAGCTAAATTTTCACCACTAACAATTTGATTTCCAAGAAAAAGAATGTCAAGATCGAGGATGCGGGGGCCCCAGATTACATCGCGCCGACGACCAAAAAACAATTCGATCTCTAATAATTCGGACATGATCTTTTCAGGACCTAAATCGGTTTCTAATGAGATCACTTGATTCAAAAAATCGGCTTGGTCTGTTTTCCCCCAAGCAGCCGTTTGATATATTTTAGAAAATGCTGAGATTCTACCTATTTTTTTTTCAATTTCAAGGTAGGAGTTTTTAAATATTTCAAGGGTATTTCCTAGATTGCCACCTAATGAGATGAAAACGAGACTTGACATATATTTTTTAATTTAAAACAAGTTACGAAATTCCTTTTTATGCCTTTACATTACATGGAAGATGAATTAAAACCGGGAGTTCTTTTGATCTCAGAACCATTTCTTGAGGGCTCTGCATTTCATAGGTCTGTGGTATTGCTTTGCGAACACTCTAATTCGCATTCTTTTGGACTCATTTTAAACCAAAAACAAGAGGTTGTCTTCGATTCAATCGTAGATGAGAAGGTATTGGAAAATGTCCCCTTGTTTTCTGGGGGGCCTGTGGACCCGACAATCATGCAATTTTTGCACCGTAGACCCGACCTTATCCCAGATGGGATTGAAATATCCAAAGGAATATTTTGGTCAGGAAGTTTTGAAAAAGCCATTGAGCATGTGGTCAGTGGCGCCATCGATTTCAAAGAGATTAAATTCTTTATCGGGTATTCGGGTTGGGGCGCGGGCCAACTAGCTCGTGAGGTGAAGCAAAATGCTTGGTATATTCATCCGGCTCGAGAGGATTACGTGTTTGATGAATCAAATAAAAATTTGTGGCGAACTGTGCTATATGATAAGGGCGGTGACTTTCGGGTATTGTCGACTTACCCGGATGATCCAACGTTAAACTAACTTATTCGGGCCCAATTGGTGGTATCCTTTTTTTGTTGGCGTACCTGTTCCCGAATCATCGTATTTTTTTCATGTTCTAAATTGGGATCCTCGTTTAATATAGATACAGCCGTCTCTCGAGCCACTTTTAAAATCTCCCCATCTTTCGATAAATCAGCAATCATTAGGTCGATAGCCCCACTCTGTCTCGTTCCGCCGATATCCCCAGGACCCCTTAATTGTAAATCAACTTCAGCAATTTCAAAGCCATTATTCGTCCTCACCATCGTTTCAATACGCTTTTTTGTATCCGCAGAAATTTTATAGTCGGTGAGCAACAAACAATAACTTTGCTCGGCTCCTCGGCCCACCCGGCCCCTGAGTTGGTGCAATTGCGCCAACCCAAATCGCTCCGCACTTTCAATAATCATAACCGAGGCATTTGGGACATTCACGCCCACTTCTATGACCGTGGTGGCCACCATGATTTTGGTTTCATTTTTGACAAATCTAGCCATCTCAAAATCTTTGTCGGCCGGCTTCATTTTCCCATGCAAAATCCCCAAAGGTATTTCAGGAAAAGCCCTTGTGATACTTTCATGCCCATCCATTAAATCTTTGAAATCCATTTTTTCAGATTCCTCAATGAGCGGATAAACGATATAGACTTGACGCCCTTTTTGAATCTCACTTTGGATAAAACTAAACACCTGCAAACGATGTGAATCATACCGGTGAATCGTTTGAATGGGTTTTCTACCCGCCGGTAATTCGTCAATCACGGAAACATCTAAGTCCCCATATAAAGTCATGGCCAAAGTTCTCGGAATTGGAGTCGCCGTCATGACCAATACATGTGGGTGAATTTGCTTGTTTTTATCCCAAAGTTTGGCTCTTTGAGCTACCCCAAAACGATGTTGCTCGTCAATGATGCACAGCCCTAAATTTTTAAATTGAACCACGTCTTCAAAAATGGCATGTGTTCCCACCAATATATTCAAGGTTCCAGACTCTAATCCCTCGTGTATTTCCACACGATCTTTCTTCTTGACAGATCCCGTGAGTTTGGCAATGCTGACACCCAAAAGATCTGCAAACTTTTTTAATCCCTGAAAATGTTGATCCGCTAGAATTTCGGTGGGGGCCAACAAACATGCCTGAGTTCCATTGTCGATGGCGAGTAACATCGAAATAAAAGCGACAATGGTTTTTCCGGATCCCACATCTCCTTGGAGTAGTCGGTTCATTTGATTGCCAGAGCGCATGTCTTCAAAAATCTCCCGAATAACTTTCTTTTGAGCCTCCGTTAATGAAAAGGGGAGATGTTCCTTATAAAAGGTAGTTAATAAGGCAGCAGATGAAAAAACTTGGCCCGGAAAAGCTGATTTGCGAACTAAATTTTGCTTGATTAAACGCAGCTGATTGTAAAATAATTCTTCAAATTTCAACCGTCTCCTTGCTTGGTGTAGCCAATTTTCCGACTGCGGTAGGTGAATGTGGTAGAGCGCTTCCTGTTTAGAAATTAATTTAAATTGCTGAATAATCTCATGAGGTAATGTTTCCCTTATGTAGGGGAACGCAACTTCCAACAAATTTTTCTGGAGGGAAGCAATCAATTTACTGTCGACGTATTTCTTGCGTAGCTTTTCAGTCAGTGGGTAAATGGGCTGAAAAAATTTCTCTGAAATCTGCGGCCCTTTATAGACTTCCATCTCAGGATGCGTCATTTGAATTTGGCCATTAAAATTTCCTGGCTTACCATAAAATAAAAAATCTATACCGCCAACTAATGATTTTTCAATCCATTTGACTCCTTGGAACCAAACTAATTCGATGCATCCCGTTTCATCACAGCACTCTGCCACGAGTCTTTCTCTCCGCCCAACGCCTATTTTTTCCTTGTATTTGATGCGTCCAATAAATTGGACATTTTCCATTTGATCATTGATTTGAGCAATAGGTGTTAGTAAAGTTCTATCTTCATACCTGAATGGAAAATATTGAATCAAGTCTCCAAATGTAAATAGCCCTAATTCCGATTGCAGTAATGACAATCGCGCGGGAGTGATCCCTCGCAAAGTAGCCAAATCGGAATCGAAAAAATGGGAAGTGGACATTGATCAAAAATTTTGTGAATTTAGGTATATTTACAAAACCTTTACATGGATTTTTTTAAAAGCTTTATGGTGCGTGTATATTTTTTTTCTTTTAAACCCAATTGGGAAGTTCTGAAAACACTTGTTTCATTACTCCTTTTTATTCAAATCTCTGCTTGGGGCCAAACGCCCGATTGTGCAGCAAAGGTTTGGGTGGCCACAGATAAAAAAATAATCATGTTTGCTCCTGAACCCGGTGAAAATCCTACTCCCATTTTAATGCCCGTAAATGGCGCTAAAACGCCTGGAATAAAATGGTCATGGACGCCTAAATTAGCCTTATCTGATCCTCTCAGCCTTAATCCATATTTTGATGTGAAGGGCTTAGGTGATTTAGGAGGGAACGCATTTAAGACGACGTACTTTATTAATGGTTACCTGCCAGGTGCAACAACTGCGGCAGATTGTCGGAATTTTGCCACGATTGACATCATCGTTTTAGCAAGAGTAAAACCTTATGATGCCATATCGCCCAATAATGATGATTTAAATGATTATTGGACCATCGATAATATTTCGTCCTATCCAGATGCGGAGATCTATGTGATGGATCGCTGGGGGCTGAAAGTATTTGAAAGTTCCGGTGCTATTTATGAAGAAAAACCATTTAGGGGAAAATATAATGGTAAAGATTTGCCCACGGGCACTTATATATATGTCATTAGGCCAAATTTGGAGGACTATTTGGATGCCTATCCCGATGTAATAGGGAATTTAATTATTGTAAGATAATGAAGGGATATTTAGATCAAAACATTCAAACGGAGGGATTTGTAGTGAGCCAATTTGAGGATTTACTCAATTGGGCTCGGGCAAGTTCTTTATGGCCCATGAGTTTTGGTTTAGCTTGTTGTGCGATTGAAATGATGCAAACCTTTGCTTCTGGATATGATTTGGATCGCTTTGGGGTATTTCCTAGGCCTTCCCCTAGACAATCAGATGTGATGATTGTGGCAGGAACGGTTACTTTTAAAATGGCGGACCGGATTAGAAGACTTTATGAACAAATGCCAGAACCCCGCTATGTGATATCGATGGGGTCATGTGCCAATTGCGGAGGTCCTTATTGGGAACATGGATACCATGTCGTAAAAGGAGTTGATCGTGTCATTCCGGTGGATGTGTATGTTCCCGGATGTCCACCAAGGCCCGAGGCTTTACTAGGTGGAATTTTGAAATTACAAGAAAAAATCAATCAAGAAACGCGTGTCGTGCCCCAAATTATTTTGGACGCCATCGCTCAAAAAGCCTAAGGATGGAAGCGATAGATATAAAAAATCTGATTGAAAGCGAATTAAATATTAGCGTTGACCTGGATGAAAAATCAGGTCGCATCACGGTTCAGCCCGTTCAAATTTTTCAAATTTGTGATTTTTTATGGCGTCACCCATCGACTTATTTTGATTCACTTTCTTGCCTTACTGCGATTGACAATGGTCCTGAAAATGGAACGCTTGAAATTATTTATACCCTATACTCGATTCCAAATCACCTTACTTTTCATATTCGATTGGAAGTTCCTAGGTTACTGGAGGATGGGAAATTGCCCGTCGTACCTACTTTGAGTGGGATTTGGAAAACGGCCAATTGGCATGAGCGAGAAGCATTTGATCTTATTGGGGTTGTTTTCGAGGGTCATCCTGACATGACGCGTATTTTGTTGCCCGCTGACTGGGTAGGTCATCCACTTCGCAAAGATTACGTGGAGCAAGAAAAATACCATGGAATTCAAGTGAAATTTTAGCCCATGAAAATTGCTGGCTTTACATTCATTCGAAATGCGATAAAAAATGATTATTCGATCGTGGAAGCCATCACATCGATTTTACCTATTTGTGACGAGTTTGTCGTGGCCGTGGGTCAATCAGAGGACCATACACTGGGCCTAATTCAAGGAATAAAATCGGATAAAATTAGGATTATCGAGACGATTTGGGATGACACGAAACGTGAAGGGGGACACGTTTTTGCTTTAGAAACGGATAAGGCTTATCGAGCAATTTCTTCAGATGTGGATTGGGCTTTTTATATTCAAGGGGATGAATGTGTGCATGAGGATGATCTGAAAGTAATCCAAAAGGCGATTGAGGAACATCATGGTGATTTATCGGTCGAGGGTTTATTATTTAATTACAAGCACTTTTACGGGTCTTATGATTATGTTGCCACCTCTAGGCGATGGTATCGAAAGGAAATTCGACTTATTAGATTTAACCCCGAGGTACATTCTTATAAAGATGCGCAGGGCTTTCGCAAGGAAGGTAAAAAATTAAAAGTCAAAGAAATTTCTGCGCACATCTTTCATTATGGGTGGGTTAAACCTCCCACGGGCTTAAATCAAAAAGTGAGAAATTTTACACAATTTTACCATGATGACGCTTGGCTTGCGGAAAACGTCCCAGCGGATTATGAGTTTGATTTTGGGAATGCTGAAAGGCTAACGAGGTTTACAGGTACGCATCCCAAAGTTTCTCAATCTCGCATCAAGGCACAAAATTGGGACTTTGATTTTGATCCAGCGGTACTTCTTTCTAAAATGAGCTTGCGTCGAAAGGTATTACAAAAAATAGCCGATTGGACCGGTTGGCGTATCGGTGAATACAAAAACTATAAGTTGATCTAGTGGAAAAAATTCAATCTTTTCCCGCCAAAAGGGCCTTTGCAAATCCTTATTTTTCCATCTTAATTCCGAGCTGGAACAACTTAGCCTACCTTAGTTTATGCATCCATAGCATTCGAAAGCATTCCGTGGTTCCCTTTGAATTAATTGTCCATTTAAATGAATCAAATGATGGTTCGAAAGAATGGGTGGAGGCACAGGAAGACATTGCATTTTCTTACAGTGAAAGAAATGTGGGCGTTTGTCATGCGATGAATGCCATGAGGACATTGGCCCAAGCCAATTACTTGCTGTACCTGAACGATGATATGTATGTGTTAGCGGGCTGGGATGCCGAATTAAAGCGAGAAATTGACTCTTGTGGGACAAAAAAATTCTTTTTTTCATCCACAATGATCGAACCTCGAGCGCAAAGTTCCTGTTCGATCGAAGCGGATTTTGGAAGTAATATTGAAAATTTCCAAGAAGAGAAATTAATCAATTCATTTGATCAAATTACTTTTGGAGACTGGCATGGAAGCACTTGGCCACCCAATGTTGTCCATAAAGATCTGTGGGATTTAGTCGGTGGATATTCCGTCGAGTTTTCTCCAGGCATGTACTCTGATCCCGATTTTTCCATGAAATTATGGAATCAGGGAGTGCGTTTATTTAAGGGATTGGGGGCAAGTCGGGTATATCATTTTGGATCGATATCGGTCAAGCGAGTGAAACAAAACAAAGGATATTATCAATTTATTCGCCAATGGGGTATGACCTCGTCTACGCTGTCGAAATATTATTTACGTAGGGGCCTTCCTTTTGACGGGCTATTACATGAACCAAAAATTCCTTTTTGGGTACACATCAAAAATGCAGGTTATCGTTTATGGCTTTTTTTGAAGAAAGATTAATAGATACCGAATAAGAGTTTAAAGCAATACAGGAAATTACCGAGGTTTGATTTTCCTTTGTAGGCGAGCATATCATCGCGATATTTCAAAACAGTCTTACATCTTCGTATTCGATTGACGAGCGAATTCCCTTTAAAATCTAGGGATAATTGTTTTAAGATTTGTTTTTCTTTAGAATCGAGGCATCTATCTGCAATGAGTTTGACGCGCTCGCAGATGCGCAAGTTTCGCTCAGCCCGAGTTCGATATAATTTTTTAGCTTTTTTTAAATCGGCGCCAATCGCGTTGGATTCGTGTTGTCGATAATACACCAGAGAATTGGGAATGTACGCAATCCCTTGATGGCAAGTGGCCGAAAAACCAAGTAAATAATCATGCGTAACCCAGTTGGAAAGTGGCAATGCCGTCTCCAATAACTCCTTTTTAAATAGCATACTATGTCCAGGAGCCCAAGCGCCAAACGTGTACATCAATGGAGAATTGTATGGAATTTGACGTTTTAAGTTGGACATTTTTAAGGATAACTCTCTTCCCTCCTGATCAATTAATTGGGAGTCGGAATAAATCAGGGAACAATTCCCGATTCCATTGACAAGGATAGATATTTTGTCGGAAATCCAAACATCATCTTGATCCGATAGGGCGATATATTCTCCATTAGCTGCTTTCATACCCTTTTCAAAAGCGGCATTATGCCCTTCGTTTTTTAAGTTTTCTAGGATATGAATGCGCTCATCTTGGCTTGCATACGCTTTTAAAATGGACAAACTTTGATCGGTGGATGCATCATCTACCCAGATAAATTCTAGGTTGGGATAGTCTTGGGCCAACAAACTTTCGATTTGAATCTTCAAGTATTTTTCGCCTTGATAGGTTGCCATGACTACGGAAACTAATGGATGCATACTCAATTTGTGGGCTAAGAATTTCTAATTTTATGCTGAAAATTGTCGTAATTTGAAACACGTTTCCAAAATATTTAACGTTGAAAACATATTTTCGTTTATTATCTTATGCTGTTTCTATCCGTAAATATGTATTTCCATATTTTGGATTTTCCTTATTAGGCAGCTTATTTGGGATTTTAAATTTTACGTTATTGATTCCTCTGCTAAATGTTTTATTTAATCAGGCTTCGGAAACCAATGTTCAAATATACCGGACCATTCCTGATTTTTCGCTCACCCCACATTATTTTTCGTTTTTATTTAATCATTATTTTTATGGTTCCTTGGAGGAATTTGGACGCTTGGGTGCTTTAAAGTATGCTTGTGGGGCGATTATGGTCTCTGTTATTTTGGCTAATATTTTCAGGTATTTTTCTCAAAGAGTCTTAAAAATAGTAGAAGCGGATACGATTGCATCGTTAAGACAAGCTGTTTTCCAAAGAGCCATTCGCCTCGATTTGAGTTATTTCACGGAACAGAAAAAAGGAAATTTGATGTCACGCTTGACCACGGATGTCCAAGAAGTGGAAAATAGTATCGGCCGCGCCTTTACGGCGACTTTCAAAGAAATTTTTACGTTAATCCTATTTTTTGTTTTTCTGGCCAGCATGTCGGTGAAGTTGACCTTATTTTCCTTACTCATTTTACCGCTTTCTGGAGGCGTCATTGCGACCATTACCCGTCGTTTACGGCGTGCAGCCGGAGAAGTCCAGCAACATTTGAGTGGATTGATCAGTTTGTTGGACGAGATTTTTGGTGCTATGCGCGTAGTCAAGGCCTTTAGGGCTGAAAAAATGATGGATGATCGCTTTGGGGAAGGGAATCAAAAATATCGAAATTCGTTGTTAAAAATGGTATTTCGCCAAGAACTTACTTCCCCTGTTTCAGAAACCCTTGGGGTTTTTGTCGTCACAGGGATTTTATTATATGGAGGAAGCCTGGTTATTTCAGGGGAGGGAGAATTGAGCGCATCGACGTTTATTGCTTTTATAGCCACTTTTTCGCAAGTCATGCGACCCGCAAAGGCTATTGCAGATGCATTTTCCGGAATACAAAGAGGCATTGCCTCCGCTGATCGAATCATTGAAATTTTAGATACAGAATCAGAAATTAAAGTGATCGAACCCATCATTTCTTTGAAAGAATTTACGCATAAAATTTCGTTTGAGCAGGTTGGTTTTGAATATACGCAAGGAAGAAAAATTTTGCACGAGATTAATTTTGAAATTCCTAAAGGCCAAACGATTGCCCTTGTAGGAGCTTCTGGTGGAGGCAAATCCACTTTGGCCGACCTGCTCCCACGGTTTTATGATCCAAGCTTAGGCCAAGTAAAAATCGATGGGCACAATATTAAACACATTCCACTAGATGATCTAAGGGGATTAATGGGCATTGTAACCCAAGAATCTGTCTTGTTTAATGATAGTATTTTTAATAATATTACTTTCGGGACAGAAGCGACCTTAAGTGAAGTGGAAGCGGCCGCGAAAATTGCCAATGCTCACGAATTTATTTCTGAGAGCGCTGATGGATATCAAACCATCATAGGTGATCGTGGATCCAAATTATCGGGTGGCCAGCGCCAACGGATTTCCATCGCTCGAGCTGTTTTGAAAAATCCGCCCATTTTGATTTTGGACGAAGCTACGAGCGCACTTGATAATGAATCTGAAAAATTAGTTCAAGCCGCCCTAGGAAATTTGATGAAAAATCGGACTGTTCTCGTCATTGCTCACCGATTAAGCACCATCCAACATGCGGATCAAATTCTTGTCATAGAACAAGGAAATATTGTAGAAAAGGGAACCCACCGTGAGTTAATGGCCATTAAAAAGGGAGTTTATGCAAAATTAAGCCAATTAACCTAGGTCCTTTTTTGGAAGTTTTATTAGTTTTTCAGATTTTTATAGGGTAATTTTGCACAGATTATCAGTAATAGTTCAAATCAATTTATGTCAGTATCCTTATTAGCTAAACGCATTCAAGCATTAGATGAGTCATCCACCTTGGGAATGACGAAAAAAGCCCGTGAACTTGCTTCACAGGGCCATCAAGTAATTAGTTTATCGGTGGGCGAGCCAGATTTTAAAACCCCGGCTCACATTTGTGATGCGGCAAAAAAAGCCATTGATGATGGATTTCATGGGTATTCTCCGGTAGCGGGTTATCCTGATTTACGCATGGCGATAGCCAATAAATTAAAGCGCGATAATAACTTAGAATGGGGTTCAGAAAATATTGTGGTTTCGACCGGTGCAAAGCATTCTTTGGCCAATGCCATTGCTGCATTAATTGATCCAGGAGATGAAGTGATTGTATTTTCTCCTTATTGGGTTTCTTATTCTGAGATGGTGAAGTTGGCCGAGGGAAAATCGGTGCTTGTGCAAGGTGCTTTTGATAATAATTTTAAAGTGACAGCGGAGCAATTTGAAGCAGCTATTACGCCAAAAACTAAGATGGTGATGTTTTCATCGCCTAATAACCCAACCGGTTCGGTCTATACTGAATCAGAGTTAAGGGATATCGCTAATGTAGTGGCTCGCCACGAAAACATTTTTGTTTTAGCGGATGAGATTTATGAATATATCAATTTTACACAAGGCGGTCACTTTTCGATCGGATCAATTCCTGAAATAAAAGAACGTGTTATTACGGTGAATGGGGTTGCCAAAGGCCATGCGATGACGGGTTGGAGAATTGGATTCATTGCCGCGGCCAAATGGATTGCCGATGGAGTAGAAAAATTGCAGGGTCAGGTAACATCAGGGACCAATTCGATCGCACAAAAGGCTTCTGTTGCGGCATTTAATGGTCCTTTAGATCATGCGCACGAGATGAAGGAAGCATACGAACGTCGTAGAAAATTAGTGGTGGGTAAATTAAGAGAAATACCAGGTTTTAAAGTTAATATGCCCGATGGAGCATTTTATGCCTTCCCTGATATTTCTTATTATTTTGGTAAATCGGATGGAAATACAACGATCAAGGATTCAGATGATTTTTGTACTTGGTTATTGATGGATGCCTTTGTAGCCACCGTTGCTGGCTCAGGTTTTGGAGCTCCTGATTGCATGCGTATTTCCACTGCGGCAGCCGATGAACAATTGGAGGAAGCTTGTGAGCGAATTAAGGCTGCAGTAGCTAAATTAAAATAATTTGCAAAATTGAATAATAGCAATTAATAAAGTCGGGGTGGAATCTCTGACTTTCTTTTTTATATTTATACTCATGGAAATAATTTCAGTATTTATTTTTGGTTTAGGATACCTAGCGATCGCGTTTGAACATCCTTTAAAAATTAATAAAACAGCCAGCGCTTTGTTAACTGGCGTCCTTGTTTGGGTGGTGTTTGCCTTGGTGAAGGGGGAGGGGGAGTTGGGCCAACTATCCCATCATTTGGGGAGTACTTCGGAGATCTTATTTTTTCTGCTCGGGGCCATGACTTTGGTGGAGCTAATCGATGCACATCAGGGTTTCCGATTTGTAAATCAATTAATACAAACCAAAAATTCATCCAAGTTATTGTGGATTGTGGGGATTGTTACGTTTTTTATCTCGGCCGCTTTAGATAATTTAACGACAGCCATCGTCATGGTCACCCTCTTGCGTAAATTAATTTCAGATTCTCAGACAAGGAAATATTTTGTGGGAGTGGTGGTTATTGCGGCAAATGCGGGGGGCGCTTGGTCTCCGATCGGTGATGTTACAACGACCATGCTTTGGATTGGGGGTCAAATATCTGCTTTGGGAATTATTAAAGTTTTATTTCTGCCTGCATTAGTTTCATTATTGGTTCCACTGGCTGTGGGCGCTTACTGGGTTCGAAACGAAAAATTAGGTGTTCCACTTCCACTTCCAGCTTTAAGTAAAGCGGAAGAAAAAGAGGGTAAAATTATGCTTTTTGCTGGGGTCGCTAGTTTGTTGGGGGTTCCTATATTTAAATCGCTTACGCACCTTCCTCCCTATATGGGCATTTTACTAGGTTTAGGTATTGTCTGGATTCTTTCTGAAATATTGCATTCGGATAAGGATGAAGCTGCCAAAAAACCCTATACGGTGGGTTTTGCTTTAAGTAAAGTGGATACATCTAGCGTACTTTTTTTCTTAGGTATTTTGTTGGCCATAGGTGCCTTAGAATCTTTTGGATATCTAGAGTCTTTAGCTGTTTTCTTAGAAAATACGCTGGGGAATCAATACTTAATTGTGACGATGATTGGTTTAGCCTCATCGGTCGTAGACAATGTCCCATTGGTTGCAGCCACCATGGGGATGTATTCCTTGACTGATTTCCCATTGGATCATGCCATGTGGGAGTATTTGGCTTTTTGTGCTGGGACGGGCGGAAGTATTTTGATTATTGGCTCTGCGGCGGGAGTGGCCGTGATGGGAATGGAAAAAATCGAATTTATTTGGTATGCTAAAAAAATAGGAATTCTAGCCCTATTTGGATATTTTGCTGGCGCCGCTACGTATTTATTTTTTGTTTAAAAGGAATAATTTAATCGGGCCAAATAATAATTGGGAGCAATTTGTGGCTCAAAATTCCAAGCTGATTTCGAATCAAACAGTTTAGATTTGAATTTAGGATACAGAAATGTGGCTATTTCGGCTGAGGCAATGCCTATTCCTGCACCCATTAAAACGTCAGTAGCCCAATGTTGGTTATTGGCCATGCGCAATACAGCCGTCGTTCCAGCGATCGCATATCCACCTGCGGCAATCCATGGATAATTTTCACCGTATTCTTTCGTAAGAATGGTGGCGCCAAAAAATGCCGTGGCAGCGTGACCTGAGGGGAATGAATGCTCAGTTCCATTAGGTCGAGTTTCATTGATTACATACTTTAAACCTTGGGTTGCAATCACATACATTCCTGTACCTAAAACAAAAATTCCCAAGCGATCTGCCCGTGTGTTTTTTGTTTTTAACCCACTAGCAGCGAGGCCAACATTCAGGATGGTAGGCGTGTATTGCAAAATGTTGTCTAGTTTAGTTGAGAAGCTTGAAAAATTATTTCTGTAAATAGTACTTTGGGCATCTTTGGCTGATTGATTGTAAAGTAAAAAGCTAGTCACACCTAAGGCCACAGGGGCTTTCCAACGAATTTTTTTAACGGGTTTCTGTGCTAGATTTTTAAGGGGAACTAAGAGGCAAAGAACCAGAATGATTGCTTTAATTTTCATTATTTTTCGATTAAAAGGGCCTGTACGGTTTTGTCGAATTCCTGAATCCAATCGGCATGATATACGCCAGTTCCAGGTCCTGAAAAACCAGTATGAATTTCGCGTACTTTCCCTCGTTTGTCTATAATGAATGTAGTGGGATACCCATTTATTTTATGCAACATGGGCAACACTTTTTCAATGGTTGGGTCATCTGGTTTTCCTGCCAACACAATCGGATAGGGAATCCCAATTTTAGCGATGAAGTTTTTGATTTTAGGACCAGATATTTTCATGTCGTCCGAATACTCGAAAGATAGTCCAATGACTTCAAGACCTTTCGATTTATTTTTTTTATAATAAGGGGCTAGAAATCTGGATTCATCGATACAATTCGGACACCAAGAACCCATCAATTCAATGACAAGAACTTTGCCTTTAAACTTTGCATCTTGTAAACTAATTTTATGTCCATCTGGATCAGGCAAAGAGAAATCAATCCGATCAAAACCCGGTTTTAAATAAGTTACTTTTTTTAAATCGGGTAGACTCGCTTTGGGATCCAGTTTTGCTTGTAGATTTCTTTTCCCTGCTAATCCTGTATAATAATTCCCGGTCAACCCTTTCCCTTTCACTTTGACACGGATTTGCATGCAATAGCTTCCATCAAAATAACTCATAAATAAGCTGTCGCCACTTACATTTCCCTGTAAAAACCGGTAGTCGCCACTCGTCTTCAAAAAGGTGCCAGTGACTGAATTACCCACCTGCTTAAACATACCTATTCCAGGACTGTGGGTATTTTCGTCGCTCCAAAAATCAGCCATCCAATTTCCTGTCACATTTATTTTTGAGGGTTTTAGGTTTGTGTAACGTTCCGTAGAACCTGCGTATGCTTCTAATGGAATTCGAAAAATAGCTTTTCCGTCTCTTTTCATGATCCAATACCCATTCATTTTTTTTGAATTTGTTAGAAAGCCAACAATCTCAGATTCATATAGGTCAAAAGGAATCACGAGTGAATCCCCTCTAAAAAAAGACTCTCCTAATGAGAATTTTTCGGACCCATTTTGAATGTTGATTTGATATGTTTTAGACGCTTTTCCTTGGTTGATAATGAAGTTGAATGGAAGATTTCCACTAAAATGTTTCATTTCTACTCGCCATGGGCCCATTTTAGGAGCCGTGTTTTTTTGACTTAGAGAATCAAAAATAGGAAGTAATAAGAGAATCGTAAGAAAAAATTTAGTTACCATATATGATTTTTCTAGGTCAAAGATAGATGAATACTATTTGTCATAAAAAAATTAATGGGAATTTATAAAAATTGAGATTGCCATTGGATATTTTGTAAATTTGAAATTATGTCTATAAGCACCTATCACACCTCCGTTTTATTGAATGAATGCGTCGAGGGCCTGGCTATTAATCCCCAAGGCATTTATGTCGATGTGACTTTTGGTGGAGGGGGACATAGCAAAGAAATTTTGAAGCATTTAGGACCTGAAGGTCGCTTAATAGCTTTTGATCAAGACCCGGACGCTTGGAAAGAAGCGGAGAAAATTGATGATGCGCGGTTGACCTTAATCACGGCAAATTTTAGGCATTTAGATAAGTATTTGCGACTCGAAGGAATCAAAAAAGTGGATGGAATTTTAGCCGATTTTGGGGTATCCTCCTACCAATTGGACGCACCTGAGCGCGGATTTTCTACTCGGTTTGATGGGCCATTAGATATGCGAATGGGGCCTTCCGCCTCTTTAGATGCCAAGACAGTTTTAAATACGTATTCCGCAGAACAATTGCAGAAAATTTTGGGCATGTATGGGGAGGTGAAAAATGCGAAAACATTAGCTCTCGCCATCATTCAAGCGAGGACACAGAAACCCTTGGAAACGACTTCGGAATTTAAAGAAATTCTTTTTAAATTAGCTCCAAGGTCGAGGGAATTTAAGTATTTTGCCCAGGTTTTTCAGGCGATTAGGATTGAAGTAAATCAGGAACTAGCTGTTATTGAAGAATTTTTAATCCAAGTGCCTAATGTGCTCAATGAAAATGGGAGATTAGTTGTTATTTCTTTTCATTCCTTGGAGGACCGCTTAGTAAAAAATTACATTAAAACGGGGGATTGTTTGGGGAAAGAAGATAAAGATATGTTTGGCGTTGTTCATAAACCTTTGCATTCAGTGACTCGAAAACCAACCACAGCTTCCGAATTAGAATTAAAAGAAAATCCTAGATCAAGAAGCGCAAAATTGCGCATTGCTTTAAAACTATAAAATGGCAACCTCCGTACCCCAAAACGAATCTTCTGATAAAAAAACAAGCAAAAAGGACGGCCCTTTAGAAATATTGTTTGACATCGACCATTTAACGGGTGGCGAGTTGCCTGTGGAATGGATTAAAAAAATTATTTTCATCGCCTTCCTCATTTTAATTTATATCTATTATTGCATGCTGGCCGATGGCAAAATCCACCAAATAGTTAAGAATAAGGCAGCATTAGAGGAATTAAGGGCTGATTATACGACCCAAAAGGCTGAGTTCATGAAAAAGGGGAAACAAAGTTATTTAGCTGAAGCGATGAAAAAATATAAACTGGAAGTGAGTTTAACGCCACCCTATAAAATTGTCGAAGAAGGTAAAAAGGAATAAAATAATCGTGTAAAATGGCAGCTGATAAGCGTTTAAATATTCGTGCAGATATTACGAGGAGATTTTATATTTTCTTCTTGGGGGTATTGGTCATGTTTTTGGTTTTGATTTTCAATTTATACAAATTAGTCTTTCTTCAAGGGGAAGAATTAAGATCTGAGGCGGCTGCCACTTACATCAAAGAAAGAAGCGTAGAAGCTAGTAGGGGAAATATTTATTCAGATGACGGCAGTTTATTAGCCACATCTCTGCCTAAATATCGGTTAGGAATGGACCCCTCCGTCTTTAATGTGACCACTACATCTGAAAAACTATTTTCAACTCACATTCATGCCCTTTGTGACCAGTTGGCCCTCTTGTTCAAAGACAGATCATCAGATGAATATTACAATAAAATTTTACTAGCTAAAAATAGCAACAAAACGTATATCTTACTGAACAACCGTTTGCTGGATTTTCAAGAAAGAAAGGCTGTTTTGAATTTTCCTCTTTTTAAGGAAGGCAAAAGAAATGCGATTAAGACAGGTGTCGTTTTTGACAAAGTCAATGTACGATATGCCCCTTTTGGCCAAATGGCTTATCGGACCATCGGATACCTGAAGGATAAATTAGCGGTTGGCCTAGAAGGCGCCTTCGATAAAGAACTAAAAGGGATTCCTGGCAAAGGATTGTTTCAGAAAATGGATAAAAACATATGGCGTCCGATGGAAAATGGGACTGAATTAATTCCTACTCCCGGCTATGATTTACAAACGACGATTGACGTGGACATCCAAGATATTGTCGAACTTGCGCTGATGAAAGCATTAGCTACTTATAAAGGAAATTATGCGACCGCTATCGTGATGGAAACTACTACAGGTGAAATTAAAGCCATTTCTAATTTGACGAAAGAGGCAAGTTCACCCACGGGTTATTCTGAGTTTGCTAATTATGCCATTGATGTTTCTGAAAACGATCCAGGCTCTGTATTTAAAATGCCTTCCATGATGGCGATGTTAGAAGAATCTAAAATGCCGCTGACCGATATGGTCACGACAGGGGGCCATTATACCGTTTACAATAGGACCATGACTGACTCACATGATTATGGAACAATTTCGGTCCAAGGGGTCATCGAGCATTCATCGAATATTGGTACGATTAAGTTAATGCAAAGAGTTTTTGGTTCCAAACAAGGAAAATTTTACGATTACTTGAAAAAGTTTCATTTGATTGAGCCGCTTAATTTTCAGATTACCCCACGTTATACAACACCTAAATTCCCTGTACCTGCTAAATGGGATGCTTTGCAATATATGTGGTCTTCGGTGGGTTATTCGTCGAACACCTCCCCTATGCATATGATATCGTTTTACAATGCGATTGCCAACAATGGATATTGGATTCAGCCGATTATCGTAAAAAATGCAACGGTTGGCAATAAAGTAGTGAAGGATTACACCGAAACTCAAAAGAAGGATACGGAGCCATTGTGTTCGACAGAAACTTTGAAGAAAATTAAAATTATGTTAGAAGGAGTGGTGGAACGCGGAACAGGAAATAATTTGAAAGGTACCCCTTACGGGATTGCTGGGAAAACGGGTACGGCGCAACGATTAGTCGACGGGCATTATGTCAAAGGAACTTATTATGTTTCATTCATCGGATATTTTCCTGTGGCAAAACCTAAATATACTGTTTTAGTTGCCATGGATAAGCCAGAAGGTGGTTCTGAGGGTACCTACGCACGCCAAGTAACAGCTCCCGTTTTCTTGGATATTTCAAATCACATTTACTCCCGTGACATGAAATTGCAAAGAACCTTATCTGGAACTTTGCCGGATTCATTAAATAATGCCAAACTTTCTCACACAATTCATCCATTGGATCAAAAAATACTTTTTTCTAATTTCAATTTGCCCAAAGTAGAAGAAGACGGTCGCTGGGTACTATTTAATCAAGATAAAAAACAAGTACAAAATTCAGCTGTTTCTTTTCCTGCCAAAACGGTCCCCAATGTCGTTGGGATGAACTTGCGAGATGCGCTATTTGCTTTAGAAAATAGGGGATTAAAAGTAAGAGCCAATGGAATGGGAGCCGTTATTTCTCAGTCGATTGCCCCAGGAACACCCAGCAGAAAAAATCTATTATTGAATATCCAATTAAAGTAAAATGGGTTCATTATTTTCGTTGATTAAGGAGCTTAGCATTTTATCTATACAAGGTAAGGATCAAGAAATAGACGCTTTGTGTTTTGATTCTAGGCAAGCAAAAGCAGGAACTTTATTTTTTGCCATTCCGGGTACTCAGGTAGATGGGCATCAGTTTTTGGACCAAGTGTACGCGCAGGGTTGTAAGGCTTGGCTGGTGCAACTGATTCCAACAGACGTGCCAGATGACGTTACCTGTATTCAAGTAGCTGATTCAAATGAGGCATTAGCTGAGGTATCTTGTGCTTTTTATGATCATCCGTCTTCTAAATTAAACTTAATTGGGATTACGGGAACCAATGGAAAAACGACGAGCGTGACACTCTTGTTTGAATTATTTAAAAAGCTTGGGCATCGCTGTGGATTGATTTCTACGGTACAGAATATGATTCAGGATCAGGTGATACCGGCAACGCATACAACGCCAGACGCCTTAAACCTAAACAAACTGTTGGCCGAAATGCGATCCAATGGCTGCTCCCATGTTTTTATGGAAGTAAGTTCCCATTCAGTGGTCCAAAAAAGAATTCATGGTTTACGCTTTAAGGGCGCTATTTTTTCCAATATTACACGCGACCATTTGGATTTTCACGAAACTTTCGACGAATATATTAAAGCAAAAAAGGGTTTCTTTGATGCTTTGCCAGAAACAGCTTTTGCTTTGACTAATCAAGATGATAAGCGGGGCCAAATTATGCTTCAAAATACAGAGGCAAAAAAATACAGTTATGGGATTTTAAATTCATCTGATTTTAAGGCGAAAATAATTAGTAATGGAATTGGAGGATTGCAAGTAGAATTTGACGGTCAGGCGATACATGCCCAATTGATCGGTACGTTTAATGCATATAATTTATTAGCCATTTATGCCACAGCTATTTTGTTAGGGGAGGATAAGGAAGAGATTTTAGTACAAATGTCTGCTTTGAAAACGGCTCCGGGAAGGTTTGACCAATTAGCAGGGCCTAACCATAAAATGGGAATCGTCGACTATGCACATACGCCAGATGCCTTAGAAAATGTACTTAAAACCATTCAGGCCATTCGGAATAAGTCTCAAAAAATAATTACAGTGGTCGGTTGTGGCGGAAACCGGGATGCGGGGAAGCGGCCTATTATGGCCGAATTAGCGGCACATTATAGTGATGCGGTTATTTTGACGTCCGATAATCCTAGGTTTGAAGATCCAGAAGATATTTTAGATCAAATGGAATCTGGTGTTCCCCAGGAGCTTGCTACCAAAGTCACTCGAATAAGTGATCGGAAATTAGCCATCATGACAGCCGTTAGGAAACTTGCAAAAGCAGGTGATGTTATTTTGGTCGCTGGGAAAGGGCATGAAACCTATCAAGATATTAAAGGGGTTAAGTACGATTTTGACGATAAATTAGTGTTGGCCCTCGCTTTTGAGGGCTAATTTGTACAAGCAATCAAAATTTTGCAACTTTGTTTTTAGTTTTTTTCAACCTAAAATTAGCTAAGGAATGTTTTATTACCTTTTTGAATACTTAGACAAAACACTAAACGTTCCTGGAGCTGGGGTATTTCAATACATTACTTTTAGGGCCTTTGCGGCCACGATTACCTCACTGGGTATTGCGGCGATTTGGGGAAAATCCGTTATCTATCGTTTACAAAGATTACAAATAGGTGAGGAAATTCGAGATCTTGGTTTGGAAGGTCAAATGCAGAAAAAAGGAACACCGACGATGGGTGGTTTCATCATTTTACTTTCTTTAATTATCCCAACCGTTTTATTTGCAAAAATCACGAATGTATACATTGTCTTATTATTGCTCTCGGCCGTTTGGTTAGGTGCAGTAGGTTTTTTAGATGATTACATTAAAGTTTTCAAAAAAAATAAGGAAGGACTTTCAGGTAAATTTAAGATTGTGGGCCAAATAGGCTTAGGCATAATTGTAGGTTTAACGATGTATTATAACCAGCACATTAAAGTTCGGGTCTTTTCGAAATTAACGATGCTGGCGGATGGGACTCAAATTCAGACCTATACAGATTCAAAATCATTAATGACCACAGTTCCATTTTTGAAAAATAATCAGTTTGATTATAATATGCTATTGCCAAGCTTTATTCCAGATCATTATGTTTGGGTTGTGTATGTGCTGGTCGTTATTTTTATTATTACCGCGGTCTCAAATGGGGCTAACATTACCGATGGTTTGGATGGTTTGGCAGCGGGGACTTCGGTCATCATAGGGTTAACCTTAGCGGTTTTAGCTTATGTGTCTGGAAACAAAGTTTTTTCTCAATATTTAAATGTGATGTTTATCCCCAATTCAGGGGAACTAGCTATTTTTTGCGCGGCTTTTGTAGGTGCTTGCATTGGATTTTTATGGTACAATACGTATCCCGCTCAGGTATTTATGGGCGATACGGGAAGCCTGATGTTAGGCGGTGTGATTGCGACATTGGCTATCGTTATTCGAAAGGAAATGTTGATTCCAGTCCTTTGCGGAATATTTCTAATTGAAAATTTATCCGTCATTATTCAGGTGGGCTATTTTAAATATACCAAAAGGAAATATGGAGAAGGCATGCGAGTTTTTCTCATGTCACCATTACACCATCATTTTCAAAAGAAAAATTACCATGAGTCTAAAATTGTTATTCGATTCTTGATTGTTGGAATTATTTTAGCCGTTGTATCATTAGTAACATTAAAATTGCGTTAATCACGTATGCTATTTTGGACCAAATTCGCCTTTTCCCTATTGAACATTCCTTTCAAGAAATAATTCCCCTTCCTGCCTCAAAATCAGAAAGTAATCGATCGTTAATTCTGAATGCCTTGTCTGGAGGCGAGCTAAGCAACTTGTCTAATTTAGCGGAGGCTAGAGATACGCAAACCATGATTCGATTGTTATCTCAAAAGGACCAAGAAGTCGCAGATGTATTGGATGCTGGAACGACCATGCGTTTTTTAACTGCTTATTATGCGATAACAGGTCAAAAAAAACGAATGACAGGTACCCCTCGCATGTGTGAGCGCCCCATCGGTATTTTAGTGGATGCCTTGAAGGAATTGGGTGCCGATATCCAATATGAAAATCAATTAGGATACCCTCCATTACTATTACGCGGATTTGCCTATGCGGGAACTCGTTCCCTTTCTATGCGCGGGGACGTGAGTTCTCAATTTATTTCAGCGATATTGATGTTAGCCCCTTTGTTGCCCGAAGGACTTCATGTAAAAATAACGGGTTCATTAGGCTCTAAGCCCTACATTGAAATGACTTTAGCCCAAATGAAGCATGTGGGCATTGAGTCCCAAGTGGATTGGGAAACGGGTGAGATTGATATCGCACATCAATCCTATACATCCATTCCATTTGCGGTAGAATCTGATTGGTCGGGGGCAAGTTATTGGTATTCCATGGTGGCCATTTCTCCTTTTGAAGATACTTCGTTGGAGCTCTTAGGGCTTAAAGAAAATTCATGGCAGGGAGATTCCGAAATCAAGTCGATCATGGAGCTTTTGGGTGTAAAAAGTACATTTACAGGGCGTGGATATCTATTAACTAAATGTCCCTCAAAGGAGTCGGCCGCCTGGGACTTCACCGATTGCCCAGATTTAGCCCAAACCATTTGTGTGGTGGCAGCAGCTAAAAACATCACATTTACGTTCACCGGAATGGAGTCTTTAAAAGTCAAAGAGACTGATCGGGTATTGGCGTTGCAAAATGAGGTAGCTAAGTTGGGGAGTAAATTGGTCGAGCTTGAAAAAAATCATTTATATCAATTATCGGGTGATTTTGCAGGCCGAGATGCATGTCCGGAAATTGAAACGTACGATGATCACCGAATGGCCATGGCCTTTGCACCCTTAGGTTTATTGTGTAAATTAATAATCAAAGAGCCGCGAGTTGTCGATAAATCATATCCAAGCTTTTGGGATCATATACGTAAAATTGTAAGAACCGACTAATTTGCTTTAGGTTCATCAGAGGAGGTCATTTTTAATCTACATTTAAAAAATAAATACGATGAAAAGAATTATTTTAATTTTGATGTTAAGTCCCTTGCTGGCTTATTCACAGAAGACCATCATTCACTGCGGAAAATTAATTGACGTTAAGGCACTCAAGGTTCTGACCAACATGTCAATTATCATTGAGGGAAAAAAAATCAGTGCTTTGTTGCCAGGATATCAGGAAGGGGCCAAAGGAGATCAGGTCATTAATTTGAAAAACAAAACGGTCATGCCTGGTTTGATTGACATGCACGTCCATTTAGAAAGCGAGAATAATCCAAGTGCTTATTTAGATCGTTTTACTAAAAACCCGGGAGACATCGCCTACCAAGCATTAGTCAATGCAAAGAAGAATTTGATGGCTGGATTTACTACTGTGAGGGATTTAGGGGGTACTCATGTCGTGATCAGTTTACGCAATGCCATCAATAAAGGATTGGTGGAAGGCCCTCGGATTTTTACTGCGGGTGTTACAATTGGTACCACGGGAGGTCATGCGGATGATACCAATGGAATTAATGAAACTTTCAAAAAGGATTTGGGTCCTGAAGATGGAGTCATTAATGGGGTGGATGACGCGGCTAAAGCGGTACGTCAACGATATAAAGAGGGTTCTGATTTGATTAAAATTACGGCGACGGGCGGAGTTTTAAGTTATGCAAAAGATGGGATGGGGGCTCAATTCACTGAAGAGGAAGTTCGCGCCATCGTAAAAACGGCTAAGGACTATGGATTTAAAGTTGCGGCCCATGCACATGGCGCCGAGGGGATGAAAAGGGCTGTATTAGCCGGGGTTAGTTCGATCGAACATGGAACTTTTATGACGGCTGAGGTTATGGAACTGATGAAAGAAAGAGGAACTTATTTTGTGCCTACGGTGATTGCTGGTCGGTCCGTTGCGGACTCTGCATTAATTCCAAATTACTATCCTGAAATGGTTAAAAAGAAGGCATTGGAGATCGGACCTGTGATACAATCAACTTTTGGTAAAGCCTATAAAGCTGGCGTGAAAATAGCTTTTGGAACTGATGCGGGTGTCTTTGGTCATGGAAAAAATGCACGTGAATTTGAGTTGATGCACGAAGCCGGCATGCCTGTATTGGAGGCGATCCAAAGTGCCACCGTGAATGCAGCCGACTTATTAGGGCAATCTCAAAATATAGGAAGTATTGAAGTGGGTAAATCAGCGGATATCATTGCCGTGGATGGAAATCCGGCGGAAACGGTTCAGTCGATGAGCCAAGTGAAATTTGTAATGCGCGAGGGTATAGTGGTCAAAAACCTACATTAATTCAGGGCAGGAACGCGATTTTTCAGATATTCAAAGGATCCTAGAAAAATGGCTGAAAAGATGAATTGACTTGCTAGAGTATTTTTTAGAAAGGGTATTCCAGCCGCGTAACATGTCATTAATCCTTGAATGGATTTTGCGTATGTCATATCACTTGAAAGCCAAACAGCAAAATTGGACAATAGAAAAAAGCCTAGACCCGAAACTAAATTGGTGCTTATAAAACTCACGGGGGTAATTTTTTGCTGGTTAAATCTACTTCCTAATAGAGCGATTAGCGCAAAAATTCCCATGTGAACTCCATCAAATCCGAATGAAAAGCTAGGATAATATTCAGTATATAAGAAATTGTTTAAGAGTAAATTGGATAGCCAAATAGCTAAAATGGTCCACGAAATGGCTTGAATTTTTTGGTTAAAATAGATTCCGGCAAACAAGGCCATTGAGCCAATGGGCGAGAAATTTACCCAAGATGTACCTCCTAAAATAAATAATCTGCTGGCTACTGCTAAGGCTAAAAATCCGATAAGTACGAGAGTTCTTTTTGTCATTTCTTGTTAACGTAAATTCAAATATATTTTTTAGAAGGCTAAATAATTTCCAAAGGTAAAACAAAAGCAGTAATTTTATCCATTCTAATTCAAATTATGTCTGAATCATTGCCAAAAATAGGTTTATTGGGAGGTGGCCAGCTAGGTCGTATGCTTTTGCAGGCGGCGATTGATTTGGATTTTGAAATTTCATGTTTAGATCCTGATGCGGAGGCGCCATGTCATTTGATGGCTAAACATTTTGTACGGGGTTCCTTTCAAGATTTTAATACGGTTTATTCTTTTGGCCAATCGCATGATGTGATTAGTATTGAAATTGAGCATGTTAATATAGAGGCATTGGAGCGCTTGGAAAATGAGGGAAAATTAGTGTATCCCCAACCGCATATTTTGAAAATGATTCAAGATAAGCGCTTACAAAAGCAATTTTTCAAAAAACATGGTTTTCCCACGGCTGATTTTATATTGATTGATTCTGCCGAAGAAATTCGAAAACACATGTCATTTTTACCTGCTTTTCATAAATTGGGCAAAGGGGGATATGATGGACGAGGTGTTCAGTTGATACAGAGTGAATCCGATATTTCTTTAGGGTTTAATGAACCTGGACTTTTAGAAAAAGCGGTCCATTTTTCAAAAGAATTAGCCGTTATTGTGGCCAGAAATGTGCAGGGGGAAATTTCTACTTTTCCTGCGGTTGAAATGGTTTTCCATCCGGTTCATAATTTGGTTGAGTTTTTGGTTTCACCTGCTGAAATATCAAGTGAAATTAAAAATAAGGCTTCGCAAATGGCGGTTGATTTAATCGGTCAATTGGGTATGGTGGGTGTATTGGCCGTGGAGATGTTTTTGACGTCTGAAGGAGAAATTTTAATTAATGAGATAGCGCCTAGGCCACATAATTCGGGTCATCATACGATTCGAGCGAATGAAACTTCGCAGTATGAACAGCATTTACGTGCGATTTCTGGACTTAGTTTAGGTAAAACAACGTCGAAATGTTTTTCAGGGATGTTGAATTTATTGGGCGAGGATGGATATACAGGGCCAGTTAAATATGAAGGTTTGCGGGAGATTTTATCTATTCCGGGTGTTCATCCATTTTTATATGGAAAAAAAATAACGAAGCCATTTAGGAAGATGGGACATGTAACGATCTTGGGAAATTCAAGATTGGAAATTGAGGCAAAGGCAGATAAAGTTAGAAATTTGATTCGTGTAATTAGTTAAATATTGAATAATATGGTAGGAATTATCATGGGTAGCAGTTCGGATTTGCCAGTGATGCAAGACGCGATTGACGTATGTAAGGAGTTTGGTATCCCATTTGAAGTGGATATTGTCTCTGCTCACCGTACCCCAGTTAAAATGTTGACCTATGCACAAGATGCAAGATCGCGAGGGATCCAAGTGATTATTGCCGGTGCTGGTGGTGCGGCTCATTTACCAGGAATGATTGCATCGGCTACCATTTTACCGGTTATTGGTGTACCAGTGAAGTCATCGAACTCGATTGATGGTTGGGATTCTATTTTGTCTATTTTACAAATGCCTAATGGTGTTCCTGTAGCTACGGTTGCACTCAACGCCTCTAAAAATGCTGGAATTTTAGCGGTGCAAATGCTGGCCATTTCAAACGAGTCCTTAGCCGAAAAGCTTGAGCTGTATAAAAAAGATTTAGTGGAAAAAGTAGCGGTCATGAGCCAAAAAACACAGGATAATTTATAAATTTTACCCATGAAAATCCCTTTTTTAAAAGAAAGTTCAAATTCAAATTTGCCATTAATTACGCTTTTTGTGTTATTAATTACGCTTGTGGGTTTGGTTTTTGTGGGCTATGAGCATTTTTTAGGCCCAGAAAATACGGAGCTGGCAAAGGCTGAAAAATTAGTCTTAGCTGAGGATGAGGTATTAATGGAGCCGCCTGTGTCGATTATTACGGACTCGACGTCAACGGTTTCTTCTGTCGATAGTTCTCAAGGAAAGGATTCTGTCCAAAAGGCGGAATTAGCCTTGGAGGTACAAAAACAAGAGGCCGAGGCGCAAAAAATTCCGGAGGAAAAAGTCGCAGAGCCCAGTGGGAAGGCTTATGCATATGTGGCCGAGAAAGGTGAATCATTGAATGGGGTGGCTAAGCGGTTTGGGCTTACGGTAGACCAATTAAAATCGTTGAATCCTAGCATTTCAGATGGGTTTAAGGGCGGAGGTAAAGTAAATGTCACGATCAAAGCAATTCATACAGTAGGCCCTGGCGATGTGTTAAGAGTAGTAGCAGAAAAATATAAAGTATCTAAAAAATCCATCATGGATGCAAATCATAAGTCGGAAGATGTGACCTTACGTGGGGAGGCTTTGGTCATTCCAGTCAAATAATGCAGGTTAAAATCGGCATATTTTTCATATTAAGTTTTTGTGGTTTTGCTGTTTATGGAGTTCAAGAAACAGATTCTTTGCAATTAATTTGTCAGAAACAAGTTATCAAATCGGTGAATTTCGAGGATTTGCAATGGATGTTTCGGGAGCGCGTGCAAATGGAAAATCAGTTTGAAATTCCAATCCAATTGGATTTTTTCATTCAGGGGCCCTCAGGGCTTCAATCAAAAAATTATTCCTTTGGCGCTGCTTCCGACGATAAGGAAAGTTTATTTGCCTATAGCAATATGACAGACGACCCTTTATTGGTCTGGGGAAATACATTGGCTCAAGAAATAGAGAATTTTAAAGTTTTAAAGGATTCGCTTGCTAACGTTTTTAAACCGCGGGGATTTCGATTAAAGTTTCTGGCAAGTGAAAGAGGTTTGGCTATGCAAATGGATTTATTAAATCGAGGTAGATCAAAGACCGCACTTTCATTACACAATTTCAATTTAGCGGTGGATGTAGGAATATATCGGCGTGGGCGTTATTTGCGCCGAAGTAATTTGTATGCTAGGGTTGGTGGTCTGGCGAAAAATTTGGGGGCATTTTGGGGTGGAGATTTTGTGGGTTTTCCAGATGTGGGTCATCTTCAAGCCTTTTCAAATGGGGCTGATTTAGTTCGAAAATTTCCTGAATTAACTTTTGAATATATTCGTTTCAAGCCAATATATGAGCAAAACTATCTGAATGCTTTAGCTAGAGGACAGGGAGATTTAGTTGAAGATACACGCCAATTAATCAAAGAGCTAACTAAAAATAGGGTTCAAAAAGTCTGTGCCTGTTCCGAGGCAATCACGATACCTGTGGATTTGCCAGATCAGTGGTTTGAACAGTTTAAGGGTATGTCTACGGGCTATGTGTATGTGGACCAACAAGCCAGGTGGGTGTATATAAAAACGGGTGACTCGGGGTATTTTTATCCTTTGGGGATTTATTCGTTTGCGGCTAAAAATTAAGGGAATATCCGCGGAGGAAATCCTCGATTTTCATTTTCTTTTTTCCTTCCATTTGCCATTCTAGGATTTCGATATATCCATCGGCGCAACCTACACGGAGATATGTTTTTTGGTCGGTATCCCAAACGCCAATACCTAAGGAAGGGATGATTTCAGGATGAGGGCTAACAGAGCTTATTTTACAGTTTTTTCCTTGAAATAATGTATGCGCTCCGGGAAATGGGTTCATGCCCCGAATAAGATTATGAATTTCTTCGGTATTTTTTGACCAATGAACCAAACCGGTTTCTCTTACAAGTTTTGGGGCGATTTTCAAGTTTAGACTTTCTTTTTGCGCTTGGGGTTTAGTCTGTTTGTTTAAGATCGCCTGCGTTGTTTTTACCACTAAATTTGCGCCCTTTTTCATCAGCCTTTGGTATAGATCTCCTGAGGTATCTTCAGGATGAATGACCTCCGTCTCTTGAAATAATAAGTCCCCGGTATCTATTTCATGTTGGAGAAAAAAGGTACTTACCCCTGTTTCTTTTTCACCATTTATAATAGCCCAATGGATAGGAGCCGCCCCACGATATTGAGGAAGTAGCGATGCATGTAGGTTAAAAGTTCCCAAAGGAGGCATATTCCAAACTTGCTCAGGAAGCATTCTAAAAGCCACAATAATTTGTAAATCGGCTTGAAAGCTTTTTAAGGTATGGATGAATTCAGGATCTTTCAGTTTCAAGGGTTGTAAAATGTGCAATCCAGTTTTTTCTGCATACATTTTAACGGGGGATGCTTGAATTTGTTGGCCTCTTCCAGCCGGTTTATCGGGAGCTGTGACGACGGCCACCACATCAAATTTTGATTGAACTAGTGCTTCGAGGCTTGCTACTGCGAAATCTGGAGTTCCAAAAAATATGATGCGCATATTTTAAAAATTAAAAATGAAAGAAGCGGAATTTGCCCTCGAATAAATTGTTTTGGGATAATATCGCTTTTTAATTACCTTTGTCGGGTAAAAAATAAGATTACGTGTTGATAAATAAACATTTATTCTAGTTCGGCATCTGAGACAAAACTACAAATAAATTATGTAGAACGGTCGGAAGCCGTTC